>NZ_MRBY01000008.1 GCF_001904615.1 [Limnothrix rosea] IAM M-220 | reverse complement strand
AAGATGAAACGATATCAAGCTGGCTTAGACAATAATTTTTTGCTGAAGATCCTTGCTGATTCGGGCATATTTTGACCTCTTTTTTTGATGCGATTACCCTGAAGTTTTTCGCGCTTTGGTTCGGATGAATAAGAGGCGACTGAAGCAATGGGTTGGCGATCGCCCCCTAATTGCAACAAAGATTATTTGCAGGCTTAGAAGTCGCACGAATTGGAGCTGATCCAGATGGATTTGAGTCTCCATGGCACTACCGACCCTACATCTGAAATGAATGAAGTTGCGGCGATCGCCAATGACCTAACAGAGACTAGAGTAACTTTTGATATGGAGCTTTACGGCAATGTTCGCCATACCCTTACATCTTGGGGAGTAAATGATTATGACCCAAAAACCGATACCCAATCTTACGATGAACTACTTACATTTCCAGAGCGTCTTTTCTAGAAAACAACAATTATCAATACCTCAATATAAAACTTGAGATTGGCACTTCTTCGCAAAATGCCAAGATACAGACATCAACAACAAATGCAATAAACACCTAAAAAGTTTGAGAGTCCCAGCTTAGCTGACTTACGCAAAGTATTTAGAAGTGCAGATCAAGCTAAGAACTTTACAGCCTTCAATATCGGAGGAAACAAGTTTCAATTAATCGCTTATGTAGACTATGAATCCCAGAAGGTTTTTCTTCGTTATGTTCTTTTGCACAAAGATTATGACAAAAATAAATGGAAAGAAGATTCTTAGTTTAAATAAGGGTTAGATAGTCATTGTTAAAAAAATAGAGCTTCTATGTCAGTTCTGGAATCACCAAAATATATAGAACTTATTACGAGTTTTCCGCCGCGTCCGATTAAATCGGAAGCTGATTATGATGCTGTGCAAAATGTTATCGACGATCTTCTTGATAATGAACAGATAACACCAGACATTCAAGATTATTTGAATATACTTAGTCTTCTTATCCAAGAGTATGAAAAGCAGGCTGTTTCTATTCCCAATATTTCTGGATTAGAGTTACTCAAGGGTTTGATAGAAGAGTGGAATTTGAAACAAAAGGATTTAGTTCCAATTTTCAAAACAGAATCTATCGTTTCAGATGTATTGAATGAAAAAAGAAAGTTCACGGTAGAGCATCTAGAAAAGTTAGGAGAGTTTTTCAATATTTCTCCAGCGGCTTTTCTTTAATTTTACTTTTGAAAGTTTAGAAATTAAAAATATCTAGCTGCTCGGAAGCTTTATTTACATCATATTTACCATTACTGGTGACTTGTTCTTTAAATTTGACACCTTTCCGTAAACCGACGGCAATTTTACTGTGTTTTTCGATTTGGGTCATGACCTGTTTGGCACGGGTAATGACGCTTGTTGGTAATCCCGCTAATCGTCCTGCTTCAATGCCGTAGGATTTGTCGGCACCGCCGGGCTGAACTTTGTGCAAAAAGATGATTTCTTCGGGTAGTTCTTTGACGGTTACTTGGAAGTTGGCAACGTTTAAAAGGATTGAAGCTAGTTCGTTTAATTCGTGATAATGGGTGGCAAAAATCGTTTTTGCTTTTATTTCGGTGGCGATATGTTCTGCCACAGCCCAAGCAATGGAAAGTCCGTCAAAAGTTGCCGTGCCTCGACCAATTTCATCGAGCAAAATTAAAGATTTTTCAGTGGCGTGATTGAGAATATTTGCTGTTTCATTCATCTCCACCATAAATGTGGATTGGCCGGTGGCGAGATCATCTACTGCACCCACCCGCGTAAAAATGCGATCGCAGATCGGGATAGTTGCAGATTTGGCGGGAATGAAACTGCCCACTTGAGCCATGAGCTGAATCAATCCGGTTTGGCGGAGATAGCAACTTTTACCGCTGGCGTTGGGGCCTGTGAGAATAATAAGGTCAGGGTTTTTGATGTTTTTGGCTTTGCCGAGATTGGTTGAGTTGGCGACAAATAAACCCATGCCTAAAGACTTTTCGACGACGGGGTGACGACCTTCTTCAATTTCTAGACACTTAGTTTTGCCAATCTTTGGGCGACAATAGCCTTGATAAACGGCGGTTTCAGCGAAGGCAGCTAAGACATCAATGGCGGCGATCGCCCCGGCAGCGGCACGGATGGTGTCGGTATGTTCGGCGACGGTGGATCTCAACTCTGTAAAGATTTCATATTCGAGCTTGCAGATATCGTCTTTGGCAGTGAGGATGCGGCTTTCGCGCTCTTTGAGTTCCGGCGTAATGTAGCGTTCCTCGTTGCTGAGGGTTTGTTTGCGCAGATATTCTTCGGGAGCCTGAGCCGACTGGGAGCGGGGCATACTGATATAGTAGCCAAAGGTCTTGTTATAACCGACTTTCAGCTTTGCAACTCCCGTCCGTTCCCGCTCTGTAATTTCGAGGTTGGCGAGCCATTCCCGGTCTTCCACTTGGCTCCGACGCAAATGATCCAGCTCTTCATCGACACCATTTTTGATAATGCCACCGTCTTTAATATGGATGGGCGGTGAATCGACCAAGTGAGCTAAAACGTGTTTGCCCAATTTATCGAGGTCAGGCGGGAAATTTTGTACCGCTTGCAAATAGGGGGATTCGGCATTTTCTACAATCTCGGCGAGGTAGGATAATTTCGTCAGAGATTCCGCCAAGGCATATAGATCACGGGCGTTTGCACTTCCAGATCCAATGCGTCCTGCAATGCGCTCCAAGTCATAAATTTGCTTTAAAACATGGCGCACATCCTGCCGTAGATTTGTATTCTCGACTAACTCATCCACTGTGTCGAAACGCTCGGCGATCGCCTCTGGATCGAGTAATGGTTGCAATAGCCAGCGCCGCAATGCCCGACCGCCCATATTGGTATTGGTGACATCCAGCGCCCACAATAACGAACCGTAAAGGCTTCCATCACGGATGGTTTGGGTGATTTCGAGGTTACGGCGAGTTTGGTGATCCAACTGCAAATATTCATGGATGCTATAGGTGCGTAGCGTTTCAAAGGGAACCTTGTAGGCTTGCTGCGTTTCCTCTACATAAGCTAAAAGTCCCCCCGCAGCCCGCACCGCTAACGGCAATTTCTCGCAGCCCATCCCTTCCAATGAAGACCGCTGAAATGTCATCAACAACTTTGGTTTTGCTTCGTTAATGTCAAATTCTCTCGGCGATCGCAGCGCATAACAAAAATCGGAAGGTAGACATTCAGGAAGATGTTGTTTCAGAAGTTTTTGGCGATCGCCGGGACGCATTAACGTTTGGAGATCGGGCGCATCGGTAGGATACAAAATTTCCGAAGGTTGCAAGCGTAACAGCTCAATGGTTAGCGCTTCGAGGTCACTGGCTTGGGTTGTACAAAATTCCCCCGTCGAGATATCCGCATAGGCCAAACCCCAATGTTTGCCCGCCATCACCACCGCTGCTAAATAATTATTTTGCCGCGCCCGCAGCATCCCATCATCGGTCAAAGTCCCCGGCGTAAGCACCTTTTGCACTTCCCGCCGCACCATTCGTTTTTCCGCTTGGGCGATCGCCGCATCCTCCACCTGATCACAAATGACCACGCCATAACCCTTTTCCACCAGCTGCGTACTATAGCGTTCTAGCGCATGGTGAGGCACACCCGTCATCGGCACACGACCAATCCCTTTCCCCGATTCTTTGCTTGTACAAACCAGTTCCAGTTCCCGCGAAACCGTGATCGCATCCAAGAAAAAGCACTCAAAAAAGTCCCCCACCCGATACAACAAAATCGCATTAGGATAAATATCCTTTACCTCTGTGTAATGCTGCATCATCGGTGTCAGGAGAGTCCGGTCTGGCAACTTGCGGTAATCAGCGTTGGGAATTTCGTCTGCGATGGGATTGCGGTTGGATGCAGGCATGAAAAATTTGGTCAGAACTCACAGGAAACAGATATCTATAGTAGCGGTTTACCAGTGTTAGGATTGGCGCAAGCTAAAAATAATTCACTACTTTCGGAAGCGCACCATAACAGATTTATTACAGCGTGCATTTGCGGCGATCGCCCAGCTGCCAAACGAGCAGCAAAATGCCATTGTTTCTCGACTTTTAACTGCATTAGAAGACGAGCTAAGAGTTGGGAATTAACAAGTAATTTACGACATTTAAGATGAGCAATTAATTATTTTAGTTGTGAATTGCCAACATCGGAAAGACGTATACAAATAGTTTTTATAGCAAATGATATTTGGATACAAAAAATTGTCTTTAGCAAGGTCAAAAAAATTTTTTTCTGCTTCTCTACGAGCTTCAGAGCCAAACAAAATGACTTTGTCGAGATTGTCTTGATACAGATCTTGCAGATATTCTTTGAATTTTTGCGTGGTGATTTGAACGATCGCCGACCTTTCTTCCCGATTTATTTTCTGCTAGAAGCCCTTAGGTTAACTCGATCCCCCCTTAAACTTTTCGTCAAACTCGTCGCTAGAAAACAAAATTCTCAAAGCAACCGTTCTAGGCAAAAATAGAGAAGTTTTGTTCTTCGGTACTACTGTGGCTGATTCCCCAAAAAAATCCCGCTCTCTGGCTGGCATTGCAGGCATTGTTGCCCTTGCCACCCTCATTAGTAAAGTTTTTGGTCTGGTCAGAGAACAGGCGATCGCCCGCGCCTTCGGGGTCGGGCCAGTGGTAGATGCCTATGCCTACGCCTACATTATCCCCGGATTTTTGTTGATTTTGCTAGGCGGTATTAATGGCCCCTTCCACAGTGCCTTGGTCAGTGTACTCTCAAAACGCGACCAGAAAGATGCAGCCCCCCTCGTTGAAACCGTCTCAACCATTGTGACCATTGGCCTGTTCTTCGCCGCTGTAGTTCTCGTAATCTTTGCTGGAGTTTTTATTGACTTGCTCGCGCCCGGTCTAGAGGGAGAAGTTCGTAATTTAGCAATTCTCCAACTGCAAATTATGGCTCCGTTGGCGGTGCTAGCAGGTCTCATTGGTATCGGCTTCGGAACCTTAAACGCGTCCGATCAATACTGGCTACCGGGAATTAGTCCACTTTTTTCCAGTCTTAGTATCGTCGTTGGTGTGGGCAGCCTCATTTGGTTGTTTGGGGAACAAGCAGGTGCTCCTGAATATATGCAGATTGGCGGTATTGTCCTTGCCGGTACAACCTTGCTCGGTGCTGTGTTGCAATGGCTGGCGCAATTATTTGCCCAGTGGCAGTCTGGTTTAGGGACATTACGACCGAGGCTAGATCTGGCTATTCCGGGTGTAAAGGATGTCCTCAAGGTGATGATTCCGGCGACCCTGTCCTCCGGGATGCTCCATATTAATGTCTATACGGACATGTTTTTTGCGTCGTATATCGAAAGTGCGGCGGCGGCAATGCGTTATGCCAATTTCATTGTGCTGACACCGCTGGGCATCATCTCAAATATGATTCTCGTGCCGTTATTGCCGGTCTTTTCGCGTTTGGCGGCTCCGGAAAATTGGGACGAACTCAAACAGAGAATTCGCCAAGGTCTATTGCTTTCTGCCTTGTCGATGTTGCCCCTGAGTGCCATTTTTGTTTCCCAGGCACAAACGATTATTCGTATTGTTTATGAATACAATGCTTTTGCTGCCGATGCGACCTTGGTGGTTGCTCCTGTGTTGATGGCCTATGGCTTGGGGATGTTTTTCTATCTTGGTCGCGATATTCTTGTGCGGGTTTTCTATGGCTTGGGGGATGGGGTAACGCCGTCACGCATTAGCTTGATCAATATTTTTGTCAATGCTGTTCTTGACTTTTTCCTCGTCAATGCGTTTAAAACGCCGGGTCTTGTTTTTGCCACGATTGGTGTAAATGTTTTTTCAATGGCGATCATGATCGTGCTCTTGAGTCGGCGTTTAGGGGGTTTGCCTCTTGGTGAGTGGGGTTTGAATTTATTGGGGTTGGTGGGTGCAAGTATTGTGGCAGGCTGTGCGAGTTGGGGGATTTCGCTTGGAGTGGCTTCTCTGAGCTTTGGTAATAATCTTTATATTCAAGGTTTAGAGTTAGTGGTGGCGATCGCCGTGTCTTTGTCAATATTTTTCGGACTAGCAATGCTCCTCAAACTACCCGAACTGGAAATTCTAAAAAATCGCGTCATGGCAAAACTAAAGCGCAGTTAAGAGGGCGACCAGTCACCATCACCATCTTTAGAAAGATACGAGATTATTTGCTACAACTTAAATTGACGAGATGTTGTTCAATCAACAAAATTATATTGGGGTGTTTGCCGATATTTAATGAGTTTTGGGCAAAAGCTTAAATCCAATACTTTGTCTGACTAGCGTCGGTATTGAGTAGTTGCGATCCCTTAATTGCGTTAAAAATAATTGGATTTTCATACAAAATCTTTGGTTGATACCAATGCCAATGTCCATTACCGAAACGAGAGACTATCAACATTATGTTATGCCCCAAGTTGACTATCAGCGTATCGAGGCTGCTCTGTCCCAAGGTGGTGGCTTACTACGCATTCGAGCACCGCAGAAGTTTGGGAAGACTTCTTTTTTGCACTATGTTTTTCAACGGTTTCAGCAGGCCGGCGATCGCCGTATTGTTCTAGATTTACGCAAAGTTGATGTAACGTTATTCGCCACACCAGAAAAGTTTTTGCGGGCATTATGTTTATTCGTAACCCGTAGCCTGGGAGCCACTTCTACCTTAGATGATTATTGGGATGAAGACCTCGGAGCAAAACTCAATTGTTCTTTTTATTTTGAAGAATATCTCCTCGAAATTATTGAGGGCGATCGCCTCATCCTCGTCATCGAAAACCTCGACTGTCTCTTTGGCTACGGCAACACCGCACGGGAAGTTTTACCCCTATTTCGCTCTTGGTACGAAGAAGCCCGCCGTACACCTGCATGGTCAAAACTAAATTTAGTCGTGACCTATGCCACCGAAATTTACATTACCCTCAATGTGCAGCAATCACCTTTTAATGTGGGCTTACCCATTACCCTGAGGGGATTTAATGCAGCAGAAATCACCGAATTAGCCCACCGCTACGGTTTGTCATGGACAACAAAAACTGCTCAATATATTAGTGAAATGCTAGGGGGACATCCCCACCTGATCAGCTTAACCTTAGAGCATTTTTCCCGGCAAATTAATCGAACCTTGGAGTCTGATCACCAAAACTGGCAAGAGACAATACAAAATTATTTTGAAGCGGTTCTCCATCGTGAAAGTATTTATCGCGCCCACTTTTCGCGTCTATGGCAGATCTTTAGTCGGTATCCAGAATTATTTGGGGCATTATGTCAGCTTGTTAACGCCGTAGAGCCAGTCCAATTACCTGCCATTATTGCCTACAAATTAGAATATTTAGGTTTGGTAGAACGTGATGGTAGTCGTGTCACTTTGTGCGGTGAATTGTACCGTAATTATTTCCAAGCACAAATAACAGAACTCGAACAACTCACCACAAATAGGAGTGTGGCAAATTTGCAGGCGAGCCTTGATCGAGAACGATTACAAAAGCTTGAAAAGGAAAATTTTGAGTTGCGCAGTTTGGCAGAACGCGACGCTCTAACGCAGCTTTACAATCGCCGTAGTTTTGATGCTATTTTTGAGGCTCGATGGCATATGGCCCAAACGAATGATCAGGCCTTAGTGTTGTTGGTGTGTGATATTGATTTTTTCAAGCAATGTAATGATACCTATGGTCATACAACGGGTGATTATGTCTTGGTTCAGGTGGCGCAGGTGCTGTTGCAAATAAAGAGTGATTTTTTTGACTGTGTTGCCCGTTATGGTGGTGAGGAGTTTGTGCTATTGCGGTTAGTGCAGGATCCAGCGGAGGCGATCGCCCTAGGGGAAAAAATTCGTCTCAAGGTGGCAGCCCTCGATCTAACGGTTGTGAATAATGAGCTTTTATCACCACCCCTAAAGCTAACGATGAGTGTCGGGGGAGCCCTGTGGAGGCCTAAGGTTGGAGAGGAACGCCAAATGCTTTTTCAAAAAGCTGATGAGATGCTCTATCAAGCGAAACAAGCTGGACGTAATCGTGTGTGTTGGCATATTGAAGAAATGGCGGCGATCGCCTCTTCCTTTGACTGATTTTATTTGCTTTTTTTAGATATGATCTTACCCCTGATTTCTCTAACGTTTTGCCTATAAATTTCACCGATCACACCTTGATATGACCAGGATTGGTGGAGAAAATATAACGCCAGTGCAATGGTATAAAGGTATTGTTTTAGAGCTATGGCGCGGTCTAAAATTACGGCGGGAATTAAAGTTGAAAGCGTGGTGGCGTGGGGCGGCAGATATTTCGTTATTGCAAAATTTAAGTTATTTTGTGGAGCGGGAAATTTTAGGGCGTATTGATAATCAAAATATGGCAGATGGATGCCATGTGCGCCTTGGATACCTTCACCTATGCCTGTGACTGGGCAAAGGATTATTTGGCGATCTCCCCTGATACCGCAGATCTTTGTACCAACTAAGATTTTCTCCTCGCCTTTTTTACTGAAAACTGCCCCAACATCAAAGATTGGCACAATAATGACCTAGAAATCCTTTGAAACCCTTTAAAGAGGTTGATTCGTTTGGCGAGAGAGATAGAGATTAAAAATTGACAAAATAAAAATAATTAAAAACAACACCAAGCCAATCGTGCAAGCATAGCTAATCTCTAAATTTTGAAAAGCCTGTTCGTAGAGATAATAAACAACGGTTTTAGATGAATTTAACGGGCCACCTTGGGTCATTACAAAAATTTCCTCAAAGACCTTTGTGGCCGAAATGGCTGAAATCACTGACACCAACAAAATATAAGGGCGCATCAGAGGCACCGTAATATCAAAATGTTTGCGCCAACCGTCGGAGCCATCGAGGGATGCCGCTTCGTAGAGCTCCGGTGAAATGCCCTGTAACCCCGCCAGATAAATCACCATATAGTAGCCCAAGCCTTTCCAAATGGTCACGAGCATCACGCTCCAAATGGCTAGTTTTGGGTCGGTCAGCCACGGAATACCGTCGCCCAATCCCAATTGTTTAATGAGCTGATTCAGGAAGCCGTTGGAAGCATAGAGCGCCTTCCAGGCAATGCCCGCCACGACTAAGGACACAATTACTGGGGTGTAGTAGGCGGCTCGAAACCAAGTAATGCCACGTAGTTTTTGATTAACGGCGATCGCCAAACCGAGGGATAAGCTCACCAATAGAGGGACAACGCCAATGAGATAGAGGACTGTATTGCCGAGGGTTTTCCAGAAAAGTGGGTCTTTAAACAAACGCGAAAAATTCTGAAAACCAACCCAGGTCGGTGCTGCGGTCAAATCATATTGGTATTCTGTGAAACTTAAATAAAACGCCTGCACAGCGGGGAAAGCAACGGTTAACCCCAAAACCAATAACGCTGGCAATAAAAATAAGTAAGGCGTGGCAAAGGAAAACTTTGACTTCATGGTTTGCCAAATCAGAACAATGGTGATGAGTCATTGTAAAACGTCCGGCGATCGCCCATCCCCTTACCCAGCACAGCAACCCAAAAATATAAACTCGAAAATATAAATATATATCCAGCATCTGCCACCAAAAAAACAAAAGACCGACACACTAAAAAGATGTGCTTTCTTTGAGGTCAGATAACCACACCATGAATTTACTTGCACACTTACACGTGGGCGATCGCCTCTCTCCCGTCGCCTCAGCCGGAAATCTAGCCGCCGACCTTTGTCGTAACCCTAGCTGTCCCGAATATCGCAGAGGCATGGAATTCCATCAAAAAATCGATACCTTTACCGATACCCACCCCGTTGTTTTAGCCTCACGCAAACTATTTCCGGGGCAATTGAGACGTTTTTCCGCCGTCATCCTAGACCTTGTTTTTGACCACTGTCTGTCCCAATCTTGGGAGAAATGGCATCATACAAATTCCCGAGAAGAATTTATTGAGTCTCGCCTAACGCAGATTTTGCAAGTTTCAAACCAGTTGCCGACAAACGCGGCCGAGATGATTCATCACATGCAACAAAGTAGATTATTACATCGTTACTCAGAGCTAGAAGGCGTGGCATTTTCCATCCGTCGTATCGTCGTGCGCCGCCCAAAATTTGCCCCCATGCTTGAGGCCATCCCCTTGCTGGAATCCAAATACCAGTTAGTCAACGAAACCTTTCAGACCTTTTACCCAGAACTTTTAGCCCACACCACCCCGCCGCCACACCACCAAAATGAAATCCCCCAAAACCAAATCCCCAGAAAACCACTCCAGCAACAATGCCCCTTGACCCCGGCATCGCACATCATGTGAGGCGATCGCCACCCCCGCCACAAACCAGAACTGTCCCAAAACCCCGAAATCACAAAATAAAGTCAGTTAGTCACCTGTAAATTGACCATTTTAATGATTTTTAATTGACAATGCCCTCCTCTGCAGCAGCCCCACCAACTAACTTATCTTCCTTTCAAAAAGAGACAGCAAAGCCAGAGAGAGCCTCAGTAAACCACTTCAGACAATAACGCAATTATTTTTTGCCAGACCAATCGCGACACCTCCCCACACCCCAAACAACTCCCCACCGAACATCACACCCCCTCCAATCACCTTTATTAACAAAGAAAGTCAAAAAGCATCCCGAAAACCAGTCCCCACAAAATAAGAATTACTATCAATAAAACAAAACAAAAAATAAATCCCCTTGCCCAAACCAAGAAAACCCACAAAGCAAGCTCACCTAAAACCGATAAAAAACCACAAAAAAGCCTCCGAAGCCAACAAAACAACCACCAAAATCTTTTTGTTACATAACTTAACTTGATCTTATTGCAAATCTTTGTAGAATAGCTCCAGAACGATTATTGCAAAAGATAGTCAATAAAAAACGATGTCGAGTTTACTCGTAAGCTTATAACCATGCAGACCTATGACAACCCAGACGTTCAATACAAATGGTGGGCAGGAAATGCCCGATTCGTAGACTTGTCTGGCAAATTTATTGGCGCACACGTTGCCCATACTGCACTTATCGTATTTTGGGCAGGAGCCTTTACACTCTTCGAGATTTCTTCCTTCGATCCCACCATTGCCATGGGCGAACAAAATCTCATTTTGTTACCACACCTAGCCACACTAGGATTCGGTATCAGCCAAGACGGGACAATTAACACCTATCCCTATTTCGTGATCGGAGCAATCCACCTGATTGCTTCTGCCGTACTCGGCGCAGGGGGACTGTTCCATACCCTCAAAGCACCAGAAGATCTCAAAACCACAGATGGAACCGCAAAAAAATTCCATTTCGAGTGGGAAGACCCCAAACAGCTGGGTATGATTCTCGGTCATCACTTGCTCCTATTGGGATTTGGAGCATTACTCTTCGTTGCAAAAGCAATGTATTTCGGTGGGTTGTATGACGCTGCAACCGAAACTGTGCGAGTTGTCACCGAACCAACATTAAGCCCTGCAACCATTTATGGTTACCAAACTCACTTTGCAACCGTAGATAACCTCGAAGATATCGTTGGTGGCCACATTTACGTTGGCGCATTGCTCATTGGCGGTGGCATCTGGCACATTATTGTTCCTCCACTAAGTTGGGCGAGAAAATTACTTCTCTTTTCTGGCGAGGCAATCCTGTCCTATTCCCTTGGTGGCATTGCCCTTGCTGGTTTCGTTGCAGCATACTTCTGCGCCGTCAATACAGCAGCCTATCCCGTTGAATTTTATGGACCAGTCCTAGATGTGAAATTAAGCATTGTTCCTTACTTTGCTGACACCGTTGATCTCGGGCTAAATCATCATACTTCGCGGGCATGGTTAGCAAATATGCATTTCTTCTTTGCTTTTTTCTTCCTCCAGGGTCATCTTTGGCACGCCCTAAGAGCGATGGGTTTTGACTTCCGCCGCGTGGAGCAAGCCCTCTCTACTGCTGATGCTTAAGTTTTAGACATTGACTTAGACATTGGTTTGATTTTCCTCCTACAAGAAAGTTTCTTCTCTCAACGACAATTGGGTTCCTTCTAGTGATTTGGAACCCTTTTTTTCTTCGTTCACTGTGCCAAATTAAAAAAAAGAAGGTTGGAATTTTATTTTAGAGAAGAATTAAAACCAGAAATTTCAAGTTATTTTTCCTCTGAATTTATACTCACTTTAACGGAATTTATCATGGCAAAAATTGGTCTATTTTTTGGTACTCAAACAGGTAATACTGAAGAGATTGCGGAAGCGATCCAAGCGGCATTAGGTGGTGCGGATGTGGTTGATGTGTTTGATGTAGCGGACATTGAAACAGATATTTTTGACAGCTATGAATATTTAATTATTGGTTGTCCGACATGGGATATTGGGGAACTACAGTCTGATTGGGACGGACTATATGAAGATCTCGATAATGTTGATTTTAGTGGTAAAACAGTGGCGTATTTTGGCGCTGGTGATCAGATTGGCTACAGTGATAATTTCCAAGATGCGATGGGCTTGTTAGAGGCGAAAATTTCTAGTCTTGGTGGTAAAACAGTGGGTCATTGGTCTACTGAGGGCTATGAGCATGCTGCTTCTAAAGCGGATCGTGGTGGTCAGTTTGTTGGGTTAGCTTTGGATGAAGATAATCAATCTGAAATGACGGCTGACCGCATCTCTACGTGGGTCACTCAAATTAAGCCGGCATTCGGGCTTTAGGGTTTAAGGTTTCCTCATGCGTGAGGGGTCGCAATGTTGGCTCCTCATTTCTTATTTTCAAGTGGTCTGTTTTGGCTATGGAGATTGATGGGTAGGATTTTTTTTGTTTGCTTCTATGGAGTCATTTCTGGATATTTTCACTAATCTAGATCGTGGGATTAATGGAGGATTGTTTGGTGAAGAAGTGACAAGTTTAGATGTATAAAATTTTAGGTTTATTAAATTAGTTTCAGGTTTATTTTTGATGGTAGATAAGTTTTCTTTGTTGGATGAGATGGATATTCTCTGGATTAATGTGAGTCCGGCTTTAAAGGTTTTTAATCAGCCTGTTTTGCATGAGTTGTCAAGGGTTTATCGGGTTGGGACTTGGGATTATACGCAGTCTTTGGATGAGGGGGTTTCTCTGGATGGGGCGATTCGGCTACTTCATCGGTATTTGAGTCAAAGTGATCGCCCGATGCATTTGATGGGTCATGGTGCGGGTGGGTTGTTGGCGCTGTTGTACGCTTACAATTATCCGAAAAAAGTTAAGTCTTTAACGTTATTTGCGGTTGGTGTGTATCCGGCGATTGATTGGCAGGCGCATTATTATGCTCAACTGAGGTTGTTGCCTTGTCCGCGCCAGGTACTGTTAAAGCAGACGGTTTACAATTTATTTGGGCTCCAAAGTAATGAGACGGTTCGGTATCTGATGGGGCTTTTAGAGGATGATTTGCAGATGGCTTTGTCGGTGCATACGCTCTATCAGACTTTGAGGTTAACTCCGAAGGCTGTGGCGATGCCCTTGATGGTTTGCAGTGGTGAAAATGATGTGGTGATTGACCCCCAGTTGCACAGGGATTGGCGACCTTGGATGAAGTCTACGGATTGTTTGTGGCAATGTCCGGGGGGGAGATATTTTTTCCATTATTTTCATCCGCAAAAGACGGCTGAGGCGGCGATTGAGTTTATTGCGCGGCAGGGGGTTTCTGATTTTTTCTCTGTGTCTGCTTCCTAGGGGTTTGGCTGGGTGTTGAGGGTGATGGACATGTTGCGTTTTTTGGCTAATTTTAGAAATAGGGGGCTGGGGATAATCTGTTCGACTGGATAGAATCCTTTTTTCTTGAGTTGGTCAGTCAAGAGTAGTTCGGCGATTAGGCCGACTCCCTGTCCGGCGGCGATCGCCGTATGTTCATGGACAAAGTCAATGGTTATTTTTTGGGATTTACCATCTTTTGTGCCTGTGACTATTGCCCGCATGGCCACGCCAACACCCGTGAGGCGATCGCTCACTTGGGTCATGCCATAGCTGATTTTTGATAAACCTTTAATGACTTGCGTCTTTTTAAGCATGCCAGCCGGAAGCAAAGTCATCGCCCGGGTGAGCTGATTGTAAATATGGGGAATTGAGCCAAACTTTGTGATGACCGTCTGCACGGGAAACGACTCTTGAAACGTAAAAGTTTCTGCCACATCGAACCAATAGACCGTTGCTTGACCAATGGGCGCAGCAAAATGAATTTTTTCGGGTTCGGAATAGGGCTGTTTTTTGACCCATTGCCCATCTTGCCACACAGAAAATGGCTCTAATAATCCAAGGAAAGTTGTCGTCATCACCGTTTCCCCAGCCCCGCCGGAACCCGCTACGCCATAATACAGTTCAATTTTTTCCGGCTGGTCTAATTGCTCTACGCCAAGACGCACCATGCTATTGGAAATCCCCGGAAACACGCCGGCATTGCAAATTGCCGTAATCCCTGCCTTTTCGACTTCTATTGTGAGAGGCTTGATTTTTTCGTAGAGGCAACGGTGATCACTCACATCGATATAATTTTTTCCCTCAGCAATACAAGCTTTTAAAACGCGTCCGTCCCGGCGGTGAAAGGGCCCCGCACAATGAATGACTAAATCATGCTCGGCGATCGCCTGCTGCAATTTATCTTGCCAATCCAGATCAAGCCGCAAAAAACTCACATTTTCCCTTGCCAAGCAAGAAGGGTGAGACACTGCATGCCTACCTGTCACCGTAATCGCCATAGATCCTTGTTCCAAAAGATCCGCCGCAACCCGCTGACCAATCTGTCCAGTTCCACCTAAGATTAAGATTTTTTGTGCCATTACGTCGCTCCGACTTGCCCAAGTTTTGGTATCGTTAAAAAGTTAGCGCATCTAATTTACCTAGCACTTTATGTCTCCGAATGTCACTGTAGTCAGACCAGCCGATATTTTGGATAACAACAAAGCTGTGAGCTTTCGTCGCCAAATTATCGAAGGAGCCAAACAAGCATCGATGGTGTTGGTAGACTTTAGCCAAGTAACTTTTATGGATAGCTCCGGCTTAGGTGCGTTAGTACTCGCCCGCAAAGAAGTGCGAAATGCAGGCTCCCAGCTTTACCTTTGCTCCCTTAACCACCAGCTACAGATGTTGTTTGAGTTAACGAGCATGGATCAAATCTTTGACATTTTTTCGGATCAAGAAGAATTTAAGCGTCAATATTTAGACCCCCTCGGTTAATTTTTTTGACTCCGCAACGCCATGGATCAACTTAAAACGTTTCACCCAACTGGAATCTTTGACAATATCAAGGTTCTAGAATTTCGAGACGATGTGCTCAAAAGTTTGACCGATGAGGGGAAAAAACACATTCTTCTAAATTTTTCTGGCATTACCTTTATGGATAGTGCTGGTCTTGGCTCTCTTGTGCTCCTCCTCAAAACTGTGCGCGCCCATGGTGGGACGTTATATCTTTGCCATGTCAATCAGCAAATTAAGATGTTGTTTGAGCTGACGAATATGGATCGTATTTTTAAAATCTTTACGACAGAGCAGGCTTTTCTAGAGCAATATCAGGATTAGAGTGGCCACTTTGTGGGCTGATGTTTTAGGTCTTATGGTTGGGACTTAAGGCGAAATATTGAGGATTGCCTGAAACTTTTGCGCCGTTAGGGTTTAACTTGGTGAACTTTAGTGGGCTGCGAACGAAATTACAATATCTTGAGGCTAGGCTGTGACATGCTTTTGCGTGGGTTTAAACTACTGTGAACTAGTTCTGCTGCCAAACGGGGAATGTGCCGTCTTTCGTTGAAATCTCTATTGTTTAATCTTGTCATAATCCGGGCTTCGAGTCTGGGTTGCGTTGGCACAGTCGATAAAATTTCATAATCCATAGTGGCTCGTAATGAAAGGCATACCAGGTGGCAAGGGGCATCATGATTGTGGCTAAGAGAAAAATACAGGCGATTTCTGCTAAGCCTAGGGATAGGTAGTCGTTAGAGAGTCTGACGAGATCGTTGTCGAGTAAACCGCCTTTGCCGACACGGTAGGCGATGCGAAAACTGTTGCTAAAGGTGAGTTGTCCGAAGAAGGAGCAACTTTCGAGAAAGCTAAAGCTTGCTAACATTGCATAGATTGTTTGTTCGCCGCCGACGTAACAGAAATATTTTCCAAGGGCGCAATAGCCGCAGATAAAAATTGCCATGAGTTCGGCGATATGCCCCATGGTGATGATGAGTGTCTGGTGTAGTGGGCTGAGTAGGGAGAGTAAATGGATGACTGTAATGCTGGCTAGGATGATCAGGGTATTGCGATTATGGCGGTACTGGAAGGCTATATAGCTGAGTAAGCCATAGATGGCGATCGCCAAAATTGGGGCTTGGTTGAGGGCAAGGGTAATGCCTCCGCCGAAAATAAAATCAAAGCTGGGTACGGCGGGATAGCCAAATGTCCAGTAGGCTGCGGCATGGCCTAGTTCGTGGACGAAGGTCAGAAAGGCGTTGAGAATAAAGCGACTCAGCGGCACAATGAATATGGCTATGCTGCAACTAATGCCGATGGTTAATGCTTTAAGGGTGTCTTGGGTGGGCGATCGCCGTTGTTTTTGGGGTGAAGGGGAAACAGCAATATTTGTGTCGAAATCATCGTTAGGGTCAAAGGCTTCTTTCCAGAGATATTGTTGCTTTTGGCGATGGTAAACGTTGAGATAGACTTTTTTGATTTCTGGGCTGTCGAGGGCTTGGACAGCGGTTTGAATAACTTGACGACAATGGCGACGGTCAATATTTTTGATGACATTGAGCTTGATTACCAACGCGTTTTTTGTTTGGGTGATCTGACTATGCCAAAGTTGCGGCTCTAGGATTTTTTGTAATTGAACTGCGAGAGCTGAGCGTTTCTGTTGGACTTCGGGTGTCTTTTGAATGAGTGCGAGATTTTCTGAAGATTGTTGTCGTTCTTCTGAAGAAAGTAATCCTTTGGCGATCGCCCATTCCCAGTCTGGTTCGAGTTCTCCAAAGCGAAATCCCGTTGCCGTAATTTTTAGTGTGAGATGCTTTTGCCAGTGGGATTGTAGAGCTTGAAGCTGTGTTTGAATATGCTGTTGGTCTGGCGTTGTTGAGCTTTCAAACACGATGTTGAGCTGTTTTTCTGCGGGGGTTTTAACGATGACTCGGATACCTTGGTCACGAAACTGCGCCTTGAGGATTTCGGCGATCGCCCTTGGATTGCCCCCTTGAGCCAGTCGATAGATCTCGTCAGATTGCACGGCTTTGTTATCCCCCTTGCTATGGTTCTCCTTTTAAATTTAGTGGCTGGATAAAATCTGGTGGCGATCGCCGGGAAATTCGTAAAAAACTCAGCTTATGGATATCAAGTAATGACGCTATGCAGTGGGTTGTATTAAGTTATTAATCTGCGTATCCTTGTTGCCGCCGATTTTGCCCCTATGACCTTTGATTCCGTTGTTCGCTATCTTAGCTGTTCTGCCCTTACTGAAGAGTTCAACCAAAAGCTCATTAAACGTCAAGAAATCAAACTCAGTGGTTTACCTCGCTTACCAAAGGGTTTAGTTAGTTCGGCGATCGCCAATATCCAACAAAAACATCTCTTGGTGGTCTGTGCAACCTTAGAAGAAGCAGGACGCTGGGCAGCACAGCTAGAGGCGATGGGTTGGGGGCAAGTTCTGTTCTACCCCACCTCGGAAGCTTCTCCCTATGAAGCGTTTGATAGCGAGTCGGAAATGGTTTGGGGACAGATGCAAACCTTGTCAGTTATCAGTTATCAGTTAACAGATAACAGTAAAAAGTTGGCGATTGTGGCGACGGAGAAGGCGTTGCAGCCGCATTTGCCGCCGAGGGATCTGTTTCGGAGCTATTGTTTAAGGTTAGAGAAGGGTGCGGAAGTTGATAGTCAGAAAATTGCGGCGACCCTTGAAAGGTTGGGTTATGAGCGCACAACGCTAGTGGAAACGGAGGGGCAATGGACGCGGCGCGGCGATATTGTGGATATTTTTCCGGTGTCGGCGGAATTGCCGGTGCGCCTCGATTTCTTTGGGGATGAGCTGGAAAGTATTCGGGAGTTTGACCCAGCGACTCAGCGATCGCTGGATAAGTTGGAGAAATTGAATTTAACGCCGACTAAGTTTAGTCCGTTGATTGGTCAGGCGATCGCCGACCCGAGTGAGCTAAATCTTACTGATGAGGAATTAGAGCAATGGGAGGAAGGGATTTATCCGGAGGGGATGCAGCGATTTTTGGGAGTTGCTTTTGAGGAAGTCGCTTCGTTATTGGATTATTTGCCCGAGGAAACTCTGGTGGCGATCGATGAGCTGGATCAATGTGTTGCCCACGGCGATAAAACCTATGAAACCATTGATGCTCAGTGGAAACTCATTAATGGTGAACAGACTTTGCCAAAAATTCACCGCACCACACAGGAATCCTTCGATTTACTCAACGATAAATTCCATCGGGTGATTCTGTCGGAGCTGGATGATGTCACGGACAAAGCAATTAATCTGTCCAGTCGTCCCTTGCCTGTCACTCCCCACCAGTTCGGGAAGTTGGCGGAAATTATTCGGGGTAAACGGGAAATTTATAGCACCATCACCCTCGATAAATACAATACGTGGCTGGTTTCGGCGCAACCTTCGCGCTCGGTATCTCTACTCCAAGAACATGATTGTGCAGCCCAGTTTATTCCCAATCCTAAAGATTTTCCCGCCATCGATAAACACCAAATCCAAGGCACGGCGATCGCCTTGAAATATAAAGGTCAGGCGGAATTAGAAGGCTTTATTTTACCGACCTATCGCATTGCCATTGTCACTGATCGAGAGTTCTTCGGGCAACATGCTCTAACGAGTTTTGGCTATATCCGTAAACGTCGCCGAGCAGCGTCGAAAACGGTTGATGTAAATAAGTTGCGTCCCGGTGATTATGTGGTGCATAAAAGCCATGGGGTTGGTCGTTTTCTCAAAATGGAAACATTACAATCCCGTGAATATTTAGCGATTAAATATGCGGATGGTTTATTACGAATTCCGGCAGATTCTCTTGATACTTTATCCCGTTACCGCAAGACTGGCACAGGTCGCCCTCAGCTCCACAAAATGGGCGGTAAAACTTGGGAAAAGACCAAAAATAAAGTCCGTAAATCTGTTAAAAAATTAGCTGTTGATCTCCTCAAAATTTATGCCCAACGGGCGGAGATGCAGGGCAATATTTATCCGCCTGACGCACCATGGCAACAGGAAATGGAGGATTCTTTTCCCTACCAAGCGACTCCTGACCAACTGAAGGCGGTACAGGATATTAAGCGAGATCTAGAAAGCGATCGCCCCATGGATAGGCTCGTCTGTGGCGATGTGGGTTTTGGTAAAACAGAAGTGGCAATTCGGGCAATTTTTAAAGTAGTCACCAGCGGTCATAAACAGGTGGCATTATTAGCGCCCACAACCATTCTGACCCAGCAGCATTACCACACCCTCAAAGAAAGGTTTTCCCCTTACCCTATTAACATTGGTCTGCTCAATCGTTTCCGTACCGCTTCAGAACAAAAGGAGATTATGGAGCGGCTCAAAAATGGTGAATTAGACATCGTTGTCGGCACGCAAAAACTATTAGGAAAAGAGGTCAAATTTAAAGATTTAGGGATGTTGGTTGTCGATGAAGAACAGCGCTTTGGGGTGAATCAAAAGGAAAAAATTAAAGCGTTTAAAACAAAAGTTGATGTCCTAACTTTATCCGCCACACCGATTCCCCGGACTTTATATATGTCCCTTTCTGGCATTCGGGAAATGAGTTTAATTACGACACCGCCACCATCCCGTCGCCCCATCCAAACCCATGTGTCTCGCTACCAACCGGAGGTAATTCGTACGGCACTACGCAACGAGCTAGATCGCGGTGGTCAAATTTTTTATGTGGTTCCCCGCGTGGAAGGTATCGAAGAAATTGCAGCACAACTGCGGGAAATGATTCCGTCTGCAAGGGTGGTGATCGCCCATGGTCAGATGAACGAATCCGACCTCGAAGCAACTATGCTCACCTTTAGTAATGGCGAGGCGGATGTGCTGCTCTGTACCACCATTGTGGAGTCTGGTCTCGATATTCCCCGCGTGAATACGATTATTGTCGAAGATTCCCAAAAATTTGGTCTTTCCCAGCTTTATCAACTTAGAGGACGGGTGGGGCGATCGGGTATTCAAGCCCATGCGTGGTTGCTTTATCCCAGCAAAGGTGAACTTACAGAAAAAGCGCGGAAACGATTACGAGCCTTGCAAGAATTTAGTCAACTCGGTTCCGGCTATCAGCTTGCCATGCGCGATATGGAAATCCGTGGCGTGGGTAATCTCCTCGGCGCAGAACAGTCCGGCCAAATGGAGGCGATCGGCTTTGATCTCTATATGGAGATGTTGCAGGAGTGCATTAGTGAAATTCGCGGCCAAGAAATCCCGCAGGTGGATGACTGCCAAGTGGATCTCAAACTCACGGCTTTTATCCCCGGTAACTACATCACCGACACCGACCAAAAACTTGATGCCTACCGTTTAATTACTAAAGCTAGTTCCAAACCAGAACGAATGCAAATTGCCTCGGAATGGACAGAACGTTACGGTAAATTACCTGCATCGGTGGAGCAATTATTGCAAGTAATTGAACTAAAAAATATGGCTAAATCCCTTGGTTTTTCGCGCATTAAACCGGAAGGCAAACAAAATATTTTACTAGAAACCCCGATGGAAGAACCTGCCTGGAAACTCCTAGAAGAAAAACTCCCCAAACATTTACATTCACGCTTTGTTTACACTTCTAAAAAAGTCACAGTGCGTGGTCTGGGCGTAATGAAACCCCAGCAACAGCTAGATAGTTTGATCGAATGGTTCGGCATGATGCAAGGAGCTCTGGAGGCGATCGCCGCGCCATAGAGCACCTTTTACACTTGGGTAGTGAAATTTTGAGCCGACTGGAGTTGCCGATGACTACGACAAAATCACCAGTGTCAGTAGAACTTTTGTATGAGCAGGATTTTCAATTGTGGCTGGCAGAAAATATCCGGGCTTTAAAAGAAGGCAAACTTTTGGATGTGGATTATCAAAATTTAATGGAGGAGTTGGAAGATATGGGCAGGGGCGAAAAAAATGCCCTTAAAAGTAATTTAAAAATCCTGCTGATGCATCTCCTCAAGTACAAGTACCAGCCAGAAAAAAGAACCAATAGTTGGCGATATACCATCACAGAGTATCGTCAAAGAATATTAGATAGTTTGGAGACTAGTCCTAGCTTAAAAGGATTTCTCACGCAAGAATTTGAGAAATGTTATCTGAATGGCTGTCGTCTGGCTTCTGATGAAACGGGTATCAGTCAAAGTGAATTTCCTGAAAGTTCTCCTTTTGAAATTCTCGAAATTTTAGACTTGGATTTTTTGCCTACATAAAAGGGCGATCGCCCCCTTTCTTTCCTGTCTTTCCAAGCCTTTTTACAACGCAACTAGCCAAAATCCATGCTACTGTTATGGGCTGAGGCTAAGATATAGCCTGTTGCAGCTTGATTAATTGTTGATTCGAGTGATGAGCGCTGCAAGCAAAGCAATAAACCCTATAGCTCTTAAAACTGCATCCTACGCATTTCGGGCAGGGTCGTTTTTAGGAGCACTTTACATCTATGAAATTCCAGACCCTTGGTCTATCAAGCGAAATCCTGCGGGCGATCGCCGACGAAAATTACACCGAAGCAACCCCCATTCAGCAGCAGGCCATCCCCCCAATTTTAGACGGGCGCGATATGCTCGCCAGTGCCCAAACCGGAACCGGAAAAACCGCAGGCTTTACCCTGCCCCTTCTGGAACGACTCAGCGAAACTCCGGTATCCAAAGGCTCCCGTTCTCCCCGCGCCTTGATTCTTACGCCCACCCGTGAGCTGGCCATCCAAGTCAGCGAGAGCGTCAATACCTACGGCAAATACTTACCCCTTAAGCCCG
This sequence comes from [Limnothrix rosea] IAM M-220, assembly GCF_001904615.1. Taxonomy (NCBI): domain Bacteria; kingdom Bacillati; phylum Cyanobacteriota; class Cyanophyceae; order Chroococcales; family Geminocystaceae; genus Picosynechococcus; species [Limnothrix rosea] IAM M-220. Next base: position 98,527 of record NZ_MRBY01000008.1, on the reverse strand, counting down.
TGGTCATTTATGGCGGCGTAAATATTAAGCGCCAGATCCAAGCCCTCCAGAAAGGGTGCGATATTGTCGTGGCAACGCCGGGAAGGCTCCTTGATCATGTTTTCCAAAGAACGATTGATTTGTCGAAAATTGAGATTTTTGTTTTAGATGAGTGCGATCGCATGTTGGATATGGGCTTTATCCGCGATATTCGCAAAATAATGGCGAAGATTCCCGGCGATCGCCAAACCCTGATGTTTTCTGCCACCTTTTCCTCTGCGATTCAGAAATTAGCCAAAACATTATTAGATGACCCAGTGCAAGTGGAAGTTGCCCCCTGCAATACCGCCGCCGAACAGGTAGAGCAAATGGTACACCTCGTGGATCAAAAACGTAAACGAGAATTGTTATCTCACCTCATTGGCTTTAAAAACTGGCAACAGGTTTTAGTCTTTACCCGCACCAAACATGGCGCAAATCGTTTAGCAAAGCAGTTGGCGCAGGATGGCCTAACCACCGCGGCAATTCACGGCAACAAAAGCCAAGGAGCGCGCTCCCGGGCACTAAAAGAATTTAAAGAAGGGAAAATTCGGGTACTCGTGGCAACGGATGTGGCATCCCGTGGCTTGGATATCGACCAGTTGCCCCATGTGGTGAATTTTGAGTTGCCTAATGTTCCGGAAGACTACGTACACCGGATTGGTCGCACAGGGCGTGCGGGCAACGAAGGACAGGCGTTGTCGTTGGTGGCACATCACGAAAAAACCCTGCTAAAAGACATCGAAAAACTTCTGAACCGTAAGCTAGAAAAAGAAGTGCTGCCCGGTTACGAACCAACGCCAGAATCTGAGCTGGAAACAGAACAAAAACCCAAACGCGGTGGACAAAACAGACAGCGACGCGGTAGCGGTGGTAATAGTCAAAATCGCAAGAAAAGCTATGGCGCAAAGTCTCGTCCTTCTCGTAATAGCCGCAATCAAAAACCCAATTCTTCTAGCCGATAGACGGGGTTAATTGCATTATCAATTTGCGTACGCAAGATGTATTCGAGAAAAGTGCAAAAGGCGATCGCCGCAAACCGGTGCAGCTTTACAGTCCGAAACATTTTGTACGATAATTCGGTGAGCAGACAACGGACGAGCAGCAACAAATGGCACAGCGTATCCTTTCAGGCGTACAACCCACCGGCAACCTCCACCTCGGCAACTACCTTGGTGCGATCCAAAACTGGGTAGAAATTCAACAGGATTACGATAGCTATTTCTGTGTCGTTGATCTCCACGCCATTACTGTGCCCCACGACCCGAAAGTCCTCGCCGACAATACAAGGGCGATCGCCGCACTGTATCTTGCCTGTGGCATTAGCCTCGATCACTCTACTATTTTTGTCCAATCTCATATAACTGCCCATAGCGAACTCGCTTGGTTGTTGAACTGCATTACGCCGTTGAACTGGTTGGAGCGGATGATTCAGTTTAAAGAAAAAGCCCAGAAACAAGGCGAAAATGTCAGTGTCGGTTTGCTCGATTATCCTGTGCTCATGGCTGCCGATATTTTGCTTTACGATGCCGATAAAGTCCCCGTCGGTGAAGACCAAAAACAACATTTAGAACTGACTCGCGACATCGTCACCCGTATTAACGACAAATTTGGCAAAAAGAAAAACCCTGTCCTTAAAATGCCCGAACCCATGATTCGTACAACAGGTGCAAGGGTGATGAGCTTGACCGATGGCACTAAGAAAATGTCGAAATCTGACCCCTCCGAACTGAGTCGCATCAATCTTCTTGATCCGCCCGATGTGCTTAAGAAGAAGATCAAAAAATGTAAAACCGATCAGTTTCGTGGTCTGGAATTTGGGAACGGCGATCGCCCCGAATGTAATAACCTTTTAGGTCTCTACGCGTTGCTCAGCGGACAATCCAAAGAAGCTGTCGCCAATGAGTGCGCCGATATGGGCTGGGGACAATTTAAGCCTCTGCTAACCGATACCGTTGTTGCCGCCCTCGAACCCATCCAGACCAAATACAACGAGCTAACTGCTGATCAAACCTACCTCGACCAAGTGTTGCGTGACGGTCAAGAAAAAGCTGCCACAGTTGCCGATGCGACTCTCAAAAAAGTCAAAGATGCCCTCGGTTTTCTACCCGCCTTGTAAAATAATTAATCACCCTTAGTTAACTTTAGCCATAGCTTCCATGACAACCCGCCTGCGACGCGCCATTGAAAATCGAGAATTTGTGATCACTGCCGAAGTCGCTCCCCCGAAAGGTGGAAACCCAGCCCAGATGCTGGCAATGGCAAGGTTACTCAAGGACAAGGTGCATGGCGTTAATGTTACCGATGGTAGCCGCGCCGTAATGCGTATGGCTTCTATTGCCGCCTCAACTTTATTGCTGCAAAACGGTGTTGAACCAATTTTCCAGATGGCCTGCCGCGATCGCAATGTGATCGGACTCCAAGCAGATCTGATGGGTGCTCATGCCTTAGGCTTGCGGAATGTTCTTGCGTTAACCGGCGATCCTGTTAAAGCTGGGGATCACAAAAAAGCGAAAGCTGTCTTTGATTTAGAGTCGGTACGTTTACTGAAGCTCATCACCAAATTAAATGATGGTCAAGACTTTAACGGCAAAAAATTACCCGACGGTGAACTCGACCTATTTGCCGGGGGAGCCGTTGATCCTCAGCTGAAAAGTTGGTACACCATCGAATCACGGTTTGCGAAAAAGGTAGAGTCTGGTGCAAAGTTTTTTCAGTCGCAAATGATTACAGATTTTGTGCGCTTTGAAGAATTTATGGAGCGTGTGGCGGCTCAGCATAATGTTCCGGTTCTCGCTGGCATCTTTCTATTGAAATCAGCTAAAAATGCGCGTTTTATCAATCGTTGCGTTCCCGGTGCACAGATTCCTGATGGCATTATTGAGCGTCTTGACCACGCTGAAAATCCCCTAGAGGAGGGCATAAAAATTGCGGCGGAACAGGTGAAAATAGCAAAAAATCTATGTCAAGGTGTGCATTTGATGGCGGTGAAACGAGAAGATCTCATTCCTAAAGTTTTAGAGCTGGCAGAGACCTCGATCACAGTCAAAAGTGAGCCTGTTTTGATCTAATTGTCTTAATGCCGTTAATCGGGGCTTCCCACAGACAACGATGGATCAATTGATTATTAATCTAATACTGCTGTTTTTTATTCTGGTTTTCGTCGGTGCGGTTTGGTTGTTGTGGTTAGAGCTATCGAGGCAACAGCGGCGTAAAAAGGGCGCAATCGTACTGCTCAATCAGCCTAAACGGCGTTCTTCTAATCGTGGTCAGGATTCTGCTTTAAGGAAACAACTCATCCGTCTACTCCATGGCGATCGCCAAGCTGTTGAAAGGTTAATTTATTCGGCGCAACTCAAGCAACCGGGTAAATCTGAGGGGTGGTATGAAGAAAAAGTGCTCCAAGATTTAGAGCGTGATCGCCGTTAATTTTCCCTGTATTAAACTTCTATGAATCGATACTCTTTTTACACGTTAGATGTTTTCACCGAGCAGATTTTCGGTGGTAATCCTTTGGCTGTTTTTCCGCAGGCTAAAGGTCTTAATGCCCAACAAATGCAGGCGATCGCCCAAGAATTAAATTTGTCTGAAACGGTTTTTGTTTTGCCATCGGAACAGGAAGACTGTGACTTTAAACTGAGGATTTTTACACCCCGCACGGAACTGGAATTTGCAGGACATCCGACTGTGGGTACAGCTTATTTATTAGCCCATATCGGTTTAGTAAAACCTGATTTATCTTGTGTCAATTTAGAGGAAGGTGTGGGCAAAGTGCCTGTCTCTTTAACTTGGCAAGATACTTCGGTTGTTAGCACTGCGCTCCAAGCGGCTCAACTACCTGAATTTTCTGATGTGTCGCCAATACTTGATGCTGCCAAATTATTAAATCTCAGCGCGGAACAATTACATCAAGAGTTATTGCCTGCTGTTATTTCCTGCGGCCTACCGTTTTTGTATATTCCTTTGCGCGATCGCCATGCCGTTGATGAGAGTGCTTTGAATCAAACTTTTTGGCAAGAGACATTACAAGGGACTGATGCTGCCAATGTTTATATTTTCGCTGTAGAAGGCGATCGCCAGATTTACGCGCGGATGTTTGCACCGGGTCTTGGCATTGCAGAAGATCCGGCCACCGGTTCTGCGGCAACATCCCTTGCTGGTTATTTGTATCGCTACTTAGATAGCAGTGCTGGAACCCAAACTTGGCAAATTGAGCAGGGCGTAAAAATGGACAGACCAAGCAAACTCACGCTGACGTTCTCCGCTAGCGAATCGGCTGTCACGAAAATTCAGGTGGGTGGAGCCTCAGTTTTGGTGAGTCAAGGAGAAATGATCGTCCCTGAACTCTAAGCTGCTTCTTCGCCGATAATTACGACAGTAACGTTGTCAGAGCCGCCATTTTCTTTTGCTGCTTCCACTAAATTAGTAGCAGCTTTTTCCGGAGTGTCGCTAGCTTCTAAAATCGATTGGATTTGGTCATCTTCGACTTCTTCCGTCAATCCATCACTACAAAGTAAAAGGCGATCGCCCGCTTCAAGCTCAATGGTATCAATCTCAATTTGATAAAGATCCTTGCGACCAAGGCACTGGGAGAGGACATGCCGCCAAGGATGTACCTTTGCTTGCTCTGCCGTAATGTCACCCACCTTCATCGCCTTACCCACCCAAGTATGGTCTTCCGTGAGCTGTTCGAGGCGATCGCTATTAAAACGGTACAAACGCGAATCGCCCACATGGGCACGCCACACCTGCTTTTGGCGGAAAATCACGACAACAGCCGTCGTTCCCATATCCTGTCGTTCTGGGTGCTCGACTTGATCAACCAAGATCGCTTCATTGGCCTCTTTAATCACCGCCTTCAGCAGCTCATCGGATTTGTCTGAAGATTTCCAGCGAGCTTCTAACGTTTTGCGGATGGTTTCTGCGGCAATACGGCTCGCTTGTTCACCACCAGCATGGCCGCCCATGCCATCAGCGACGATAAAAAAACGTCCCTCAGGATCAAAGTAATAAGAGTCTTGGTTAGCGGAGCGTACCAACCCCGGATCAGTCAGACCCGTAAAATGGCGTTTCATAAGCGTTTGTTTTGGGGAACGTATCAATCAATTTTGCACTGAGTCTAGCGGATTTGCTCAGAGTTTTCGATCATAGCGATCAAGTCTTTTGAGTAGTCGCCAGAGGATTCCTGCCGGAAGTAGGGCGATCGCACCAATAACAGCCGCTGGTATGAACGACTGATTCACAAATAACAGCGTAGCAGACAAAATTAGAGCACAGAGAATTAGCGTATAATTCGTTGCCAACTGCATACCGCTAATTTTACGGAGCAGCCGATCCGACTCCTGCGATCGCACCCGAATCCGAATATCACCCCGGTCTAATCGCTCAATCGTATCCTCAATGCGCCTCGGTAGCCCCAAGGTCGAAGTACCCAGTTGGGCAGCCTGCTTGCCAAGCTGGTCGATGATACTGCTGCTACTCGGTAAATTTTCACTCATCACTTGTAGGGCAAATGGCTGTGCCACCGCCATAAAATTAAAATCAGGATCTAGTCCTTTCCCAACCCCTTCAATGGTGGAAAAAGCCCGCATTACAAAGGTAAACGTGGCAGGAAAACGGAAGGGCTGATCATAGGCAATCTCGTAGAGATCGTCACTTATTGCAGTGATGGACTGGGCATCGAAGGGCTTATCCATGAAGTTGTCCAACATGAATTGCACCGAGCGACGCACTGGCCCCATGTCATTGGTCGGTTGTAGTGCTCCTAAATTAACAAGGGAATTCACCACACGATCAGCATCTTTTTCCGTAACACCCATCATGGTTTCCATCAAGCCTTCTTTTACGTTGGCTTTGATTTCGCCCATCATGCCAAAGTCATAGAAAATCAATGCGCCATCGGGACTGACTGCCAGATTGCCAGGGTGGGGATCGGCATGGAAAAAGCCATCGTTTAAAAGTTGCTGTAAATAGGCTTGGGCACTGAGTTTTGCTAGTTCTTTACGCTCTAGACCCGCTGCATCAAGGGCTTCGTAATGGCTGATTTTGATGCCGGGCATATATTCCAAGGTCAGTACACGGGGCGAAGCATAACGCCAGAAAACCTTTGGGACTTTTACCCAGTTGGCATTGCGGAAATTGCGGCGGAAGGTATCGGCACTACGTCCTTCGCGGAGATAATCGACTTCTTGCCACAAAATACGGCAACATTCTTCGTAAATGCCTAACCAATCGCGATTTTTGCCCCAGCGGGGATGGTTCTGGAAGTAAAAGGCAATTTTTTTGAGAATGGCTAGATCAACGGTAAATAGTTGCTTTAAACCGGGGCGCTGCACTTTAACTACGACTTCTTCGCCACTGTGGAGTTGAGCTTTATGGACTTGACCTAGACTGGCTGCGGCTAGGGGCGTTGGATCAAAGCTATAGAACAATTCGTTGAGGGGTTTATCGAAGTCTTCTTCAATGAGCTTTTTGGTTTGCTCGAAGGAAAAAGCTGGCACGCGGTCTTGGAGCTTTGATAGTTCTTCAACGTATTCGGCTGGAAAAAGGTCGGCGCGGGTCGAGAAGAGTTGTCCTACTTTAATAAATGTCGGGCCGAGTTCGAGAAAGCTTTCTTTAATCCAGCGGGCTTGAATTTTCTGGCGATCGCGTAATTTTTCTTCGGTAAAGCCACCGCGGTATGTCCATTTCTTTGAGTTGCGAATGAGCTTGAAAATTAGGGTCAGGACAAATACCCAAATATCAAACCGTCGCCGATTTTTTGAATAATTCCCGCGATTCCAACGATAGGCAGATTTTGCTTGCTCGAGCTGAGAAGCTGTTGTGGCGGACGATTTTGATGCTACCGCTGAGTTTACTTGGGGAGAAAATGCTGACACAAAGATAATTTGCCTATCGAAGGATTGCTTGTGATTGAAATAAAAGTGGCGGGTTCGGGGGCGATCGCTGCGGGATATCGCGGCAACTGGGAAATTTAGTTAGATTGGCGATCGCGGTATTCGCGTAGTTCTGCTTTTAGGGCGGCAATTTCTGCGCGGAGATTGTCAATGGTTTCTTGAAAATCTGTAGAATCATCATCGTCAATGCTGATGGTGACGGGCTTGCCTGCATCGGGATTTCGTTTGATTTCCCGTTCGGCTCTGGCTTGAAATTCTTCGTTAAATTCTTTCACCCATTTGTTTCGCTCAGCATCAAGTTTACCGAGATCACTGAGGACATCGGTGAGGCTCGTTTCGACTTTTTCCTTGAGCACTTCTGCGAAAACGCGGCTGTAAGTCAGGGCTTGGTAGAGAGGATTGCTCATAGGGGGGACGCAACATTTCTTAATAGGCTTCGTAACAAATTATATCTACTAAATCGGTTTTCGGCTGTGGATTTCAGAACAGTGGGCGATCGCCGCAATGATGCCGAGATAATTTCCAAGGACAGTGGAGGCATATGCTAAATTAACAATCTCTCTTGGTTCTAACTGGCGAAATGAGTAGCGAAATCAAACAAGTTTCAGGCAATGGCATCGCGTTACGCGGTAATGATATTGATACAGACCGCATTATTCCCGCAAGGTTTTTGAAATGTGTCACCTTCGATGGTTTGGGAGAGCAGGCCTTTGCGGATGATCGCCAACAGATGGATGGTCGTCACCCCTTTGACCAAGGGCAATTTCAACGGGCTAGCATCCTCGCGGTAAATCATAATTTTGGTTGTGGTTCTTCCCGGGAACATGCGCCCCAAGCTCTTTTAAAATGGGGGATTCAGGCCATTATTGGTGAAAGTTTTGCGGAAATCTTTTTTGGCAATTGCCTCGCTAATGGTGTTCCCTGTGTGACGGCAGATGCTGCAACGGTGGCGGCGGTGCAAGGGTTTATTGAGGCAAATCCAGAGACTGAAATTATCGTGGATCTCGAAAAATCTGAGATTGTTTGTGGTGACTGGTCAAAGCCCATTAGCCTTGGGGAAGGGGCGCGACAGGCGTTAATTAATGGCACTTGGGATAGTTGCGGTCAACTGGTGACAGGGGCGGCTGAGATTGCCGCAACGGCGCAGCAGCTTCCTTACATTGCTTGGGCATAATGTTTGGCTTTCCCTATGGAACAGTGGCAACTTTATAAGGAATTTCGCTTTGAGGCTGCCCATCGCCTCCCCCACCATGACGGCAAATGTGCGCGTCTCCATGGTCATAGTTGGGTTTGTCGGGTTTATATTAGGGGCGATCGCCTCATTGAGAGCGGTGCAAAGCAGGGCATGTTGATGGATTTTAGTGATCTCAAATCCTCCATGAAACCTTTGCTAGAGGATTATCTGGATCATTATTACCTCAATGAAACTCTGGAGATGGAAAGTCCGACCAGTGAGGCGATCGCCAAATGGATTTATGAGCAATTAGAAGCCAAAAAATTAATGGGTTTATGTGCTGTCGAAATTCTTGAAACCTGTACATCTGGCTGCATTTATAGCCGTCCTAAATAACGTCAGTTATGGATAAGAATGTAGCCAAAATTCTCTAGAGAAAAAGAGACGCGGAGAGGGAAAGACACGGAGAGGTAAAGACATTGAGAGGTAAAGACATTGAGAGGTAAAGACACGGAGAGGGAGAGACACGGGGAAGCCACGAAAATTTGCATTTTTTGAAAGCTAGTAGGATTGTTTGCATAGAAACATCTCCCGATCTCTCGCTCTCCCATTCACCGCGTCGTACTTCCGAGCATGCTTAAGCAAAACTCACGTTAAATAGTACTGAGGCAAATGGGAAACTTCCAAGTCCCCCTTACAAAGGGGGATTTAGGGGGATTATCCACCAACTGGGCAACCTAGCGTCATTTTGATTGGGTAACTTTGATTTTTTGTTCTTCGGCTTGGGATAAAAGGGACTCTGCAAAGGAAATCGCGTCATCTGCTGAATTTCCACCGGTCAGTTGAGCCAGTTCGTCGCGACGGTTTTGTAATTGTTCTAGCTGATCCACTGTCACAATGGTGCGGGGTTCTTTGCCGTTTTGTTTTTGTTTCACCACTTTTTTCGCCACGCGGAAATGGGCATCGGCCATGGCCGCAATCAGGGGTTGGTGGGTGACGCAAAGCACTTGGTGGAATTGGCTGAGTTGGTGGAGTTTGGTGGCGATCGCCTGGGCGACTTTACCGGAAACGCCTGCATCGATTTCGTCAAAAACTAAGGTTTTAGAAGTATTTTTTTTCTGGGTGAAACAGGCTTTGAGGGCGAGGAGAAAACGGCTCATTTCACCGCCAGAGGCAATTTCCGCGAGGGGTTGCACCGCTTCGCCGGGGTTCGGACTAAAGTAAAAAGTCACCAAATCTGCGCCCGTGGCAGTCGGTTTAACTGGTGTCAGACGACATTCAAAAATCACCTTCTCCATCGCCAGCGGCTTTAATTCTTTGACCAGTTGTTTTTCGAGTTTGGTCGCCGCTTTTTGACGCAATGCCGTCAGTTCACTACAAAGATTTTCGAGGCTCTCCAATTTCAACTGGCAGGCTTGCTCTAACTCTTCAATGGATTGACCACCGCCTGTAAGTTCTTCCAATTCCCCCTGAAGTTTTTCTCGATAGGCGATCGCCTCTTCTAGGGTTGCGCCATACTTGCGGCAAATTTGTTTCAGTTCGCGGATTCGTTCTTCGATTTGGGCAAGGTGCTCAGGATCGGTGTCCAGACTATCGCCGTAGGTACTAATTTGATGTCCGGCTTCCACTACTTCGGTGAGGGCATTGCGCACCATCTCTAAAATGCTTTCCAGTTGAGGATCGTATTCCGTCATTTCTTGGAGTAAATTTTCCGCATCACCCAACAAATCCGCTACGGCAGGATTATCGCCGCCGTCGTTTTGATAGAGAATCTGGTTAGTTTGGTAACTAAGCTGCTGCAACTCCACCACATGGGACAGGCGATCGCCGTCATTTTTTAGCTCGTCCAGTTCGTCAGGATTTTCTAAATTCGCTTCGTTCAGCTCTTGCAGTTGATATTTGATCAGATCTAAGCGCTGCAACCGTTCCTGTTCGCTAGTGCGCCGTTGGTCAATCAGCCGTTTTGCCGCTAAATAGTCTTGGTGGGCGATCGCCACTTTTTCTACCTGTTTTTGTAACTTTGTGCCACCATAACTGTCCAGCAAAATCCGTTGCCGCTCAGGGATCATCAGCTCAACAGTTTGACCCTGCGCCGTAATTTCCACCAAATGTTGTCGCAAATCCGCCATCAGCGATTGGTTGAGCACAACACCATTCACCCGACAGCGAGAACGCAACGAACTTTTCCCGACGCTCAATTCACGGCTGCACACCACCGTTTTATCGTCGAGCGCATCAATTTCCTGTTGCCCTAGCCATTTCTCCAACTCTGGCGTGCTAGAAAAAGTTGCTTCAATAGACGCACGATCGCAACCAGTCCGAAGCATGCGAGCATTGGCCTTACCCCCCAGCGCCAAATCAATAGCATCGAGAATAATCGATTTACCCGCGCCCGTTTCTCCGGTAAGCACCATCAGGCCTGCCCGCCAATCTAGTTCGAGGCGATCAATTAGCGCAAAATTTTCGATTCGCAGCAGACACAACATATATTCTCTAAAAACAGCGAGAGCGTTAGGTGATTATTATGACTGAATTTTTGGCTTCCCAACGACGAAAGGGCGATCGCCGCCCTGACCTTTATTTAAATCACCTTTATTTAAACCACCTCGGACGAAAAATCCTTAATCTTCTTAAATTCAAACGCACCCGCTAGCGAACCCCACACAATTTCATCGGTTTCTGGGTCACGTCCCCGGTCAATACTAATGAGATTTTTCTCGGTAATTTCAAAGCGATTGTCGAGATAACTTTCACGATTGTTGCGGAAAACCTTGCAACCACGACCTTCCTGCACGACTCCCTTAAATGCGCCATTTTCAAAAGTCACAATCATGTCACAACCAGGCATTGGCTCAAGGTCAGCCATCGTCACCGACTTGAGAATACTAAGGTCGCGGGAAGCACCAAAAAATTTTTCTTTGATCTCTTCTTTCGGTTTGTAGTGAACCAGCTCCAGATGATCATCGACAGGTTTCACTTGAAATGCCCGCAAACGATAAGGATTACCTAAATCCGAGCTGTAGGCTTGCTCTAAAAACAATCCATAACCACCAAAAAAATCCTGAGGCATTGGGCGCATACAAACTTTGATATGGGCAAACAAAGCCGAGTTTGCAAGGGCTTGGTCAAAGTTAGAAAATTCGCCTGCCATCCAACTGGTCAGGGTTTTGGCATCGGTAGAGTGAGTCATGGATCTGTAAAAGCTATTCTTTCAAAATAAGAGTTTTATCACCTGTGGATTATGCTCGTTTAGGTTATGCGCTTGCAACTGATACGCCCCAATCGATAATCTTCGCTACAAAAAGGGGCGATCGCCACCACATAAAAACCGTTGATAAACTAAAAGCAGCTCAAAAAACTTTTGGTTAGAGCCGATGAAAGCATTGCAAATACTACCAACAACTTATTTTCCTTGGGCTGTAGATTTATCGGTATGTGTACCTGATGGGAAAGTGAGTGAAGAGCAATTCTATGCGTTTTGTCAAAACAATCCAGACTTACGTATCGAACGTCTAGCGACTGGTGAGGTAATTGTTATGCCACCAGTGTTTTCGGATACCAGTAATCGAAATGCAAAAATCGCTCAACAAGTTGGAAATTGGGCAGAAAGTGATGGAATGGGTGAAGTGTTTGATTCCAGTACCGGATTTACCTTTCCAAATGGTGCGATTAGATCACCGGATGTTTCGTGGATTTTGCTTGAGCGCTGGAATCAACTATCCGATGAACAGAAAGCTTCCTTTGCACCCATCTGTCCTGATTTTGTAGTGGAATTACGTTCTTCCAGCGACACTTTAACCAGCGACACTTTAAAAGGTTTGCAGGAAAAGATGGCTGAATATATTGAAAATGGCGTGCGCTTAGGTCTTTTAGTGGATCGCAAAAATAAAACTGTTCATGTTTATCGTCCGGGGCGATCGCCACAAATTTTTGAAAATCCTGAAACGGTTGATTGTTCCCCTGAGCTTCCCGGTTTTTCCCTCAAGCTGAAACGAATTTGGTAAAGAGAAAAGGGCAATCACACGTCAATATGATTTTGTCTGAAGCCACTAAAATAGAGTTGCGACAGCTCTTCGTTCTGGAAAGACCTAATGCTGAGTCAAAAAGAATTTTTGCAACGTATAACCCAAGAAGTAGAAAGCATTTCACCAAATGCCGAAGTTTTTTTGTATGGTTCTCGCGCCCGTGGTGATGCAACAGAAGAGTCTGATTGGGATTTGCTTATTTTGGTTGATGGAAAAGTCAATCAGCAGCTAACGGATAACATTCGACATCATTTATATGAGATTGAATGGGAAACAGATACTGTCGTTAGTTCGATCATTCGCAGTAAACAGCTTTGGCATACTCCAAAATTTCAGCAAACTCCTTTTTATCAGTCTGTTAAATCTGATGCGATCTTGCTGTCAGCCTAATGTCTAAAGAGATTATTCAATATCGTTTGGATCGTGCAGAAGAGACATATCAAGCAGCTCAATTCTTAGCGACTATCAAAAACTGGAATAGCTGTATTAATCGTTTGTATTACAGTTGTTTCTATGCAGTGTCTGCACTACTGCTCAAAGATAGTTTATCCTCTCCAAAACATACGGGGGTGCGGAGTCTTTTTAATAAAAACTATGTCAAAACTGGCATTATTTCTAAAGATTTAGCGAGACTCTACAATGATCTGTTCGAACGCAGACATGAAGCGGATTATGCAGATTTTGTTGATTTTGACGAATCTGAAACTATTCCTCTACTTCACAAGACAAGAGTTTTTCTCAATGAAGTGAGTAAGACGATCGCCACAAATCCTCGAAAATCCTGAAACGGTAGATTGTTCCCCTGAGCTGCTTGGTTTTTCCCTCAAGATGAAACGCATTTGATAAACGCTATTTACCTCGCCAATTTTCAAGTTTCAGATCTGGGACGCGTTCAAATTCCCGTTGATTTGCGGTGACCATAATGAGGTTATGTTCTAAAGCCGTGGCTGCAATCAATACGTCATATGCACCAATGGGTTGACCTTTTGATTTCAAAGCTGCGCGAATCTGGGTTGCTTGTTCAGCTGTTTCATATCTAAAGGGAATGGTACTAACAGATTCTACAAAACTGGCGATCGCCGATTCGATTTTCTTGGCGCGTTGTGGATTGAGTGCCAGTCCATAGCGCAACTCCATTACCGTAATTGTGGAAACAGCAATTTCAAGAGGAGATGTCTTTTTTAGTCCTTCTGTGGTTCCGATTTCACCCTTAATATAATAAAATCACTAATCACACAAGTATCGAGCAAATATTTCATTCAAATAACTCGACTTCGGGAGGAGGCACAAGATCTTCTCGGTGAGATTCAAAAGCGGGAAACTCAGAATCGCCATAAAAATCAAGAATTTCTTGTGGCCACTGAGTCATGACAGTAGGGACTGTTTGGGTATTTTGTCGCAATGTCTGCAAAATTAAAGTTTGAAGAGGAAGTTTGGATTCTGATGCTTTGGCTATCAGTTCTTTTTCGAGATCCGCTGGTAAGTCAATAGTGATTTGCATATGACCCTCCTTTTGTATTCATTGTAGAGGCTTGGTTAAGAGGGCGATCGCCGTAAATCCTCGGAAATCCTCAAACTGTAAATTGTTCTCCTGAGCTTCCGGGTTTTTCTCTCAAAATGAAACGCATTTGGTAGAACGAAAAGAAGAAGGGCGATCGCCTCCCAATTAGTCATTCAATTTCACTTCTTCGAGTAAACCTTTTGATGTGTTGAGAAAAGGATATTCTTGCGGGAATTCAACATCATATTCAATGCACATATTGGCTACAGCTTCTCGATAGCAATCCAGATAAATTTCTTCCAGTAAATTGCCCAAACTAGGAGAATCTGCCAACAAGTCTTTTAATTTAGATTGGGTTCTGCGGATCGTCACTTCCCAGCCTCGATAACAATTGGGCATTGGCACATAATGACGTTTTAAAAGATGTTCAAATAATGTAATTAAACGACTTTTTAGTTCTCGCCTATCTCGTTTCCCCAAGGATTCCACCTCGTCTATTAAATGCTCTAGATCAAGTTCCGAAAAATTTCCTGCTTTTAATTTCTCAACCGTGCTCTCGATCCAGATTACAAAATCTTGTTCGTAGAGAATCTTTTCCATCTGAGTTGACCTGCTGAAAACTCCTATCGATCATCATAACCACAAACTTAAGCAACACAGGCGATCGCCTTTCTCTATCCTGATCAATCCATCCCCTGAAGCCGATACAATATCTCTGTTACAGAAACTATTGATGCAGAACCCATGACCACTTGCCCCTTCACTCCCGCAGAAATCGCCTCAGAAGGACTCAAGCCCGAAGAATACGATGAAATTGTGAGCCGTTTAGGTCGCCATCCTAATCGTGCTGAGTTGGGAATGTTTGGAGTGATGTGGTCTGAGCACTGTTGTTATAAGAATTCTCGGCCTTTGCTTTCTGGGTTTCCGACTGAGGGCGAGCGAGTTTTAGTTGGCCCCGGTGAAAATGCTGGTGTAGTCGATATGGGGGATGGTCTGCATCTCGCGTTCAAAATTGAATCCCACAATCATCCGTCGGCTATTGAACCATTTCAAGGGGCTGCAACTGGGGTGGGTGGTATTCTCCGCGATATTTTTACGATGGGTGCGCGTCCCATTGCCGTCCTCAATTCCCTCCGTTTTGGTAACCTCGATAATCCCCAAACTCGCCGCATTTTTGAAGGGGTCATAGAGGGTATTTCACACTATGGTAATTGCGTGGGAGTGCCGACAGTTGGTGGTGAAGTCTATTTTGATAAGGCTTATTCTGGTAATCCTCTGGTGAATGCCATGGCGATGGGGTTGATGGAAACCGAAGAAATTATCAAATCGGGAGCCTACGGAATCGGCAATCCTGTTTTGTATGTGGGTTCCACAACGGGACGTGATGGCATGGGCGGTGCAAGTTTTGCTAGTGCGGAGCTGACCGATGATTCCATGGACGATCGCCCGGCTGTTCAAGTGGGTGATCCTTTTACCGAAAAATCATTAATTGAAGCTTGTTTGGAAGCATTTAAAACGGGGGCAGTGGCCGCGGCTCAGGATATGGGGGCAGCGGGTTTAACCTGCTCCACAGCGGAAATGGCAGAGAAAGGAAAAGTTGGCGTATTGCTCGACCTCGATAAAATTCCTGTGCGCGAAACAGGCATGGTTCCTTACGAATATTTATTGTCGGAATCCCAAGAGCGGATGTTATTCGTCGCCCACAAAGGCCGTGAACAGGAACTCATTGACATTTTCCACCGTTGGGGCTTGAAAGCAGTTGTGGCGGGGGAAGTCATTGAGGAACCCATCGTTAAAATCATGTTTAAGGGTGAAGTTGCCGCAGAAATGCCTGCCAGCGCGTTGTCCGATGACACGCCTATTTATCACCATGAGTTGATGGCGGAACCGCCCGAATATGCTCAAAAAGCAGCGGCTTGGTCTGTGGATGCTTTGCCGAGTTGCGATGAAAAAGGCATTGATGGCAAGACTTGGAGTGAGGTGTTGTTGACCTTGCTGGATGTGCCGACGATCGCCTCCAAAAAATGGGTATATCGTCAATATGATCACCAAGTGCAAAACAATACAGTGATATTCCCCGGTGGTGCAGATGCGGCGGTTGTCCGTGTGCGTCCTGCGAATGGTAAGCCCGATGATTCGACTATTGGAGTGGCGGCTTGTACTGATTGCAATCCCCGCTATGTTTATTTGAATCCGCTGGAAGGGGCAAAAGCAGCGGTGGCAGAAGCAGCCCGCAATTTAAGTTGTGTTGGTGCAGAACCTCTGGCGATCACAAATAATCTCAATTTTGGCAGTCCCGAAAAACCCATTGGTTATTGGCAATTGGCGAATTCCTGTAAGGGCATTTCCGAAGCTTGTCGCGCGTTAGATACGCCGGTGACGGGCGGTAATGTTTCCCTCTACAACGAAACCCTCGATAGCGATGGCAAACCTACACCGATTTATCCGACTCCTGTCATCGGTATGGTGGGACGTGTGGAAAATATCGGCAAAGTTTGCGGTCTGGCGTTCCAAAATTCTGGTGACAAAATCTATCTCCTCGGCACAAAAGCGGCGGTTACTCTCGGTGGTTCTGAATATCTCAATACCATCCATGACACCGTTGCAGGCATTCCGCCCCAAGTTGATTTTGAGCTAGAAAAAGCCGTCCAAAAAGTTGTGCGTGATGGCGTGGCTGAAGGGTTACTCAGTTCTGCCCATGACCTTGCAGAAGGTGGTTTTGCTGTGGCGATCGCCGAGTCTTGTATTGGTCAAGGTTTAGGCGCAACCGTGAATATTGAAGCCGGGGGCGATCGCCTAGACACAACCCTCTTTGGTGAAACCTGCGGTCAAATTTTGGTGTCAGTTTCTGGGTCAAATCAAGCCGCCTTTGAAGCCAAACTCAACGCGGCGATCGCCGCTAACTTTAAACAAATTGGTGAAGTCACAAACTCCGGTTCTCTCGTGATTAATTCTGGTGAAACCACGCTAATTAATGTTTCTGTAGAGGCAATGACTGAAAACTGGAGTCAGGCGATCGCCCGTCGTTTACATGCTTAATTGTTGAGCACACTAAAATAGTAGTGGCTGTCCAAACCCATGCAATTTGAGTGGGATGAATCCAAAAATCTCTCGAATATTCAGAAGCACGGCATTGATTTTGCTGATGTGCCCATAATGTTTGAGCGAGAAATGCTATCTAGACTCGATGATCGATTTGATTATGGAGAAGAGAGATGGATTGGCATTGGTTTCATTCGTCGCGGCGTTGCAGTAGTGGTTTGGACAGAACGCTATCAAAATACCATTCGCATTATTTCTGCACGAAAGGCTAACCGTTATGAGCGCAGACAATTTGAAGCCTACATCTCAAACTAATTGGGAAGCTTTGGAGTCAATATCAGATGAAGATATTGATTACTCTGATATTCCGCCGCTGACAGAAAGTTTTTTTGCGGAAGCGACTTTAAAAATCCCTGCAAATAAAGCCAATAATTTTATCGAATTAGATTCCGATATCTTGCAGTGGTTACATAATCAAAATCAAGAACCAAAAGACTTGGTCAACTCTTTACTACGGCAATATATTCAGACTCAAGCTTTATGAATTACTCGATTAAACTACTGGATGTCGTAGCTTTAACTATCGATTTACCAGATTGCAATTTACCGAGAGGACAAGTTGGTACAATCGTCGATATTTTGGCAGAAGGAAAAGCTTTTGAAGTGGAGTTTAGCGATCGCCAAGGCCGGACGTTTGAATTTCTTGGTTTAACCTCAGAGCAATTTATGGTGCTACATTTTGAACCCATCATGCCTATTGCTGTGTAGTACGGCGATCGCCCCTCTTTACAAAATCCCATGACACAACAACTTCAACCTTGGCAATATTGGTCATCGGCTATCTTTGCAGGAACCACAACCATTGGGGGCGCTGCACTAATAATCTTTGGCATCAGCTTTTTGCGGGATGGTTTTGCCTCAAAAAATTGGCCGACAACAACAGGCGAAATCAAGGCTGTCAATATTGTGCGGGAGTTTAGAGGGAGCGGTAATACAAGACGAGTGACCCATCATTTGACCCTCAACTATAGCTACCAAGTCGGAGGCATTTCCTATACAAATACTCGTTATTCCCTCGGAGATGGCTCGACCGCCAGCAAACGATATCGAGAAAGAAGTCAGGCGATCGCCGAAAAAAACACATATCCCATTGGCAGTAAGATCGATGTGTATTACAAGCCCACAGAACCCAGTTTTGCTATCCTCCAACCCGGTACAAATTTCGGTACCTTTGTCCCATTGGTTTTGGGGACTTTCTTTTTGCCCAGTGGCATTATGCTTTTTGTTTTTATATTGAAATATCCACCACAATAAAAAGGCGATCGCCACAGACTTTTACGACAACTATTTCTTTAAAAAGAAACTTCCACCAAGAATTAACGATGCCCCTAGAATAACATTAGGAGAAAGCTGCTCCTTAAAAAATAAAACCCCAAAAATAATCGTACTTAAAACCTCCAAATAACACAAAATCGCAGTTGTCGAAGCCTTCAATTTATTCAGAGCCGAGAAAAATAAAACAAACCCCACAAAACCAATTAAAAACCCATAGCTAATACCCATTGTGGATTCAAACAGATTTGGAAAAGGGCGGGTGAAAAGCAAAAACGGAAACGCTAAAGTTCCCGCAAAAAAGTTTTGGTAAAAAATCAGACGATACACAGAAAAAGTTTCTGATTTTTCCTTGTACATAACAACAGTACAGGCGACAAGAATTGCCGAGATTAAGACACTCGTTAAACCAAGAAAATTACTACTCGATAAACTAATTTCTCCCTCGGCATAGATCACAATGATGCCCAACAGAAAGCACGGTAGAAGCAAAAGATTGCGCTTGGGGATCGCTTCTTTCAAAAACACCCAGCTAAATAATGTCGCAAATAACGGCCAAGTGTAGAGAATGATCACCGCACTGCTCAGATCTGCGTAGCTAAAGCCAATCACGTAGCACAGTCCGCGAATGGCATCGAGAAAAGAAATGAACAGCAGTAAAGGTGATGCGCCCCAAAAAAGAGGCTCCTTACGATAAAAAAATATTCCAGAGACAATGGCTAAAGGAATACCCGCTCGAAAAAAAGTTGTGACAAAAGGAGAAAGATCAGCAAACTTAATAAACACCCCTGATGACCCTAACAGCACCGTGGCGATCGCAATTTGAAGCACAGGATTCATAACAGTTCGGTATTCCCCTAGTAATGAGGTAGAGCAGATGGTTATCCTAGATAAGGAAAAAATTCGTGAACACTGCTGGAGTATAAAACAATGACGCAGACATTGACTGCCCAAGATGCCTTTCGTGCCGCCTACGACAATCGCTACACATGGGACAAAGACTTTCCCGGCTTTACCGCCGATGTCACCTTTACCCATGGCGAGGAGAGCCATAGCGGTCAAGTTACTATCAAGCCAGACATGTCCTTTGAAGTGACAGGCATCGAAGACGAAGCTGCAAAAAAAGAAATCGAGGGGCAACTCTGGGAGATGACGATTCACCGTGTTCGCCGTACCTTTGAAGAGAGCCACGGCAAAAACTCCTTTGAGTTTGGTGAAAAAGATGCCAATGGCGCACAGGAAATTAAAGTAACTGGCGCTTCTATGGGCAACAGCTACAAAATCAAAAACGACACTGTCACCTTCGTTAATCGTAAGATTCGCAATGTCATCGTCAACATCAATACCTTTGAAACCCTAGATACAGACGAAGGCTATTTATCCCTTGGTTACGACTCGGTGTATTTTGATGCTGAGACAAAAGAGCCACAAGGTGGCACAACCCTCTTTCGAGATAGCTTCGAGAAAATTGATGGCTACTATGTCTTAACAAAGCGTGAGATTACATCTAAAGAAAATGATGAAGTTGTTGGGGAAAAGGTTTTTACTTTTTCTAATATCAAATTCTAATCACTTTCGTTTGTTTATTTAAATAAATAATATGGGTAGAAATTGTAAGTTTAAAGCTTTAATTTCTACCTTTTTTTGTCTTTCTTTCATATCTTTCTTTTTTATCTTTTATAGGCTTTTAAAGCGAGCTGAATGTACTCCGCCATACTATGGTCGCCGATACCGTCTGGGTCGAGGTCAAAAACGTCGCGATAACGACCTTCGAGACGATCCCAAAATCTTGCCCACCAAGATAAATTGCGATCATTGCGTAGCCTTCCCCTTGCGTCAAAATACATTAATCTACCGACATGGCTATAGCCAAAAATTTGTGGCGGCACTCTCGTGACAACGTCGTTATTGTTGACACACCGAAAGGTGATATTTTTGAGCTGCGAGTTAAAGGCAATGGAAAACTTCTGGCTACCAACGCGCGGTTGGCCAAAGGTATATAAGCCGCTCACCGGAATTTGGGAATTGTCTAAATGCAATTTTGCGGTGGCAAGGGTGGCTAAAGCTCCCCCCAGACTATGACCTGTGAGCCAAATGGTTTGGTTGGCGGTTCTTAGGGCTTGGATTTCTGTTTCTAGTTCAGGCCAGAGGCTATTGAGTGCTGCATTAAAGCCTCGGTGCACTGTTCCTAAGGTTTTGTCCTCTGAGAAATTGGTGCGAATCGCTTTGGTATTGGTCGCCCAGTCGGCAATTTTTCTTTCGGAACCTCGAAAGGCAATGATGATTTTTTGGCGATCGCCCACCACAAAACATTGGGTGTCGGTATCTGGATTGGAGAGAAAGAAGTTTCGACCTTCAAGGTCAAAGCCAAGATTTTTGAGGGATGCCTCAATTTTCTGTTTGGGCTGATAAATAAGATTGGCACAATAAGCAAGACAAACTAAATTCGCTTTACTAAGAGACTTGGCTCTGGGGTTAAATCTAAGTACCATTGTTTATTCCAATAACCTCACTAAAAATATCATAGTCACCATAAAAAGCTGTATGGTCTAGGTCGTGATATAAGTTAATGGGAATTAAAGATTTTATGTTAAATTTAGTTTGTCTTCCTAAATTTTAAAAGATCAGGAAATAACATTGGGACTTGCTTTTGGTAGGTTTTGTATTGTTCACCATGGTGGGTAATTAAATCTTTTTCTTCTAGCTTAATACCCACAAAAATATAAGCGGAAAATAGGATGGCAAAAATTAAATGGGATAGGGTCATTTTGGGGGTGCACCATACTCCCAATAAAACGCCACTATACATGGGATGGCGGACAGTTTGATAGAGTCTTGGTGTGATGAATTCTAATTCTAAATAGGGTTGATTGCTGAGATTAAAGTAAACTTGTCTTAGGCCAACTAAATCAAAGTGGTTGATACTAAAGGTAGACAAGGCTACTAGTAGCCAACCGACAAAACTTAAGCTATATAGGCTATAAAAAATAAAGGGATTTGTGATCTCCCAAATGGAAATTCCGAGGGGCTGCCAAGCAAAAATTACGAAAATTAAAATGACGCTAGCAGCTAGAACGTAGGTGCTTCTTTCTATCGGTTTTGGAATAAAAGTTGTCCACCATTGTTTGAAGTGCTGACGTGCCATGCCACTATGCTGCAAAGCAAATAAGCTCACTAAACTAGTATTAATAGATAAAGCTTGCCATAGGGCGATCGCCTGATCTGAGTCTAGGGTCTTTGGTAAGAAAATATTTTCAATAAAGCATATAAGGATTAATACTGAAATAATGAAGGTAATATAACAAAAAATACCGTAAACAAAAGCAAGTACTCTACTGATTTTATTTGACATTGCTAAGATAAAAAAGATTATATTATATGGGATTTTGCAAGCTAGAAAATAGTAAGCGTAGGCCACCGGAACAAAGGAGAAGTCCTAATGTTACTGGCATGAAAGTTGTCAACTTTAGATGGGGGGTGAGCACGGCAGAGCTTGGATTTTTTGGGTTGTAGTAAACCGTAATTTTGCTATTAATCGGATATTTGTTTTGTGTGGCGATCGCCTGGCTTCTATTACGAAATCTCTGGCTTGCGATATTACCATTTCCAAACGAATGGCGATCGCCTATATAGGCTGTTTTATCGACAATATAGCCGTAGGAAAGTGATAAATGATGGGTTGGGATGTTCCGCTTACCGCGTGTTTCACGCACTAATTTTGTTGATCTAATGTAGCCTTCTGTCGTCGGCCAGTTTTGTGCGGCGATCGCCTCTTCGATAAGCCCAAAACCGAAGATACTGATGCCGCCACCGCCGATGATGAGGAATCCAGCAATCCCTAATTTCAACCAATGTTGTGATAGTTGCATGTTTGATGGCTCTCTATGAGAGTATTTTTGTCACAGTGGCGATCGCCTATTTTGACAATACCAAATACTGGGTTAACTAGATTTTTTTCGCCGTACAGTAGCCGGATTATTTTTTTTGAAAAGTTATGTTTAAAGGGAAAAGGGTTGTTATCTAAATTCCACTGTTAGAAATGATTTTGATTTTATGGATTTGATGTTTAAAATCTATTTTTTTTGGATTAAATTTTGTTTTTTATATTAAAAAGAATATTGTATTTTGTATCGTAAAAATTAAGAAATAAACTGTTTTTCTGAAAATATCTTTGATGTCTGATGTTCGACAATTTTCAGGTACAATTTTGTTTGTGTATATTTAGAATTTACTGGCTACAACGAAACCCATGAAAGATCGCTTGAGTCTCTGCATGATTGTCAAAAATGAGGCTGATATTCTCGCAGACTGCCTCAGGAGTGTGCAGGATGTCGTAGGTGAAATCGTGATTCTCGATACGGGTTCGACGGACGATACGGTGGCGATCGCCGAGAGTTTTGGCGCAAAAATTGGTCATTACGAATGGTCAAATGATTTTGCGGCGGCGCGAAATGAAGCCCTCAGGTTAGTCACGAAAGAATGGATCCTTGTACTGGATGCCGACGAAACCCTGAACCAAAGAGCCATTGTCGATATCGAACAGGCGATCGCCGCGCCAGATACTTTAGTGGTGAATCTCGTGCGGTACGAAATTGGGGCAGCCCAGTCTCCCTATTCTTTGGTGTCGCGCCTATTTCGTAATCATCCCGCTGTGAAATTTGAGCGCCCTTACCACGCCATGATCGACGATAGCGTGGCCGAACTGATGACCGCAGAACCCCAGTGGCAAATTACAGATATTGATACTGTCGCGATTTTTCATACGGGCTACAAACGCGAGGCGATCGCCAAACTGGAGAAAAGCACCCGCGCCAAACGGGCAATGGAAGCTTATTTCGCCGACCATAAAAATGACCCCTATGTGTGTAGCAAATTAGGAGCAATTTACGTTTATGAAGGACTAGCGAAAAAAGGTTTAAAAACCCTAAAACAAGGGCTTAAATGTAGCGCCAATGCCAGCCCAAATCTTTTGTACGAATTGCACTATCACCTCGCTAATGCTTTCCGCAAGCAAGACGAAACCGATAAGGCGATTAAACATTACAACCAAGCCATTGAACAGCCAATTCTCAATAAATTAAAAATTGGCGCACATCATAATCTCGGAGCACTCTTGCAGACCCTCGGCAAGGCTGATGAGGCGATCGCCCAACATCAAACAACAGTCGTCATTGACCCGACCTTTGCACCGGGGCACTATCACATGGGTATGGCACTAAAAGCTGTGGGTCGCGCTGGTGATGCCATTAAAGCCTACGAACAATCTTTGAAATATGATCCTTTGAATCCTTGGGCACACCAGAATCTGGCTGCCATTCTCTATCGCATTGGCCAAATCGAAGAAAGCGCAAAATTCTTTAAACAGGCGATCGCCCTCCACGAAGAGCAAAATCCCCAAGAAGCGGCTAAACTCCGGGCAAAATTAAAGGATCTTTTCAGCGAAGCATTCTAAATGACTCGTGCAAGTAACTCATATATTGAAAGATATCCATAATGGGCAAAGCTGAATTTATAAAAGACGAAATGGAGCTAGAGGTGCTGCTGGGCAGTGCATCAGTTCTGGTGGTTGATTGCATGGCGATGTGGTGTGAGCCTTGTCAGTTGGTTGCTCCCTTAATAGACCAGCTCGCAGAAAAATATGGCGATCGCGCGACAATCCTCAAACTTAATGTCGATGAAAATCCGTTTGTGGGACCGAGATTTGGGGTGAAGAGCATTCCGACAGTACTGTTTTTTAAAGACGGCGAGTTGCAAACAGCAATTACCGGCGTAAAACCTTACGAAACCTTTAGCAGTACCCTAGAAAGTTTTTGACCTAATTTTTTTATCTATCATGAGTGGCGATCGCCCTCCACAAAGAGCAAAATCCCCAAACAGCGACTCGACCCCGCACCAAACTAAAAGACCGAATCAGTTAGTCTCTTGAAAAAGTATAGTAAAATCAATATCCAGAAAAATTGCTAACGTAGCTCAGCTGGTAGAGCAACGCATTCGTAATGCGTAGGTCGTGGGTTCAAGTCCCATCGTTAGCTTGGCATAACTTAAAATACTTGCAGCATGACCGGATTGGTCAGGTAAAGGATTTTATTTTTTTCTGGAGTGGAAAAAGTAAGATTTTCAGAGTGATGGAATCATCTCACGGTCGCGAAATTTATGCTCAAATCACCCCAAAAAATATCTCCGAAACCTAATGCAAAAAAACATTGGCGTTCTTGGTTACTGGGTATTAGCGGTGTATCTTGTTTGTTGGTCTTGGGGGCGATCGCCGGATTACGCAGCTTACGACCAGCCCTAACGGAAGATTGGCAACCAATTTACCAAGGCGTTGATTTATTAGTGACCGAAATACCGGACAACCTTGGGAAAGGTCGCATGATGGCGGTACGAGTGCAGTGGGATACGCCGGGTTTGGAGATGCAACACCGTGAGCCAGATTTTCCTTTACCCGCCGAACCGTGGAACCAAACAGAAGGCGATCGCCTATTTAAACTAACCCTTGCCGATTGGGCATTACAGCGACAGCAACCCTCGATTTTTGTAAATACCACCCGCTATACCCCCCACCAAATTTGGCGCTCAATCCCCGGCAATGCCGTTACGACCCTTGAGACTTTAGTGATTGATGGTCAAGCAAGTCACCAGCACAAACATAGCTATTTATTGTGGTGGGATAAAGCCGGTAACGCCCGCATAGAAACCAATAAGCCACCAACAACAGAAATATTACAAACCGCAGTTTTAGGCATTGGAGTACAGGGAGTGTCCATTTCTGAAGGGCAAGCCCGTCCCGGCGCAATGAGTGGTTTTGCCGATCCCATTCCCCGCACCTTTATGGGCATCGATAACACCAATAAATATCTTTACTTAATTGCCTTTGAAGAAATTACCGATGCCGGCATGGTCGAAATGGCGATCGCCCTTGGCGTACAAGACGGCGCAATGGTAGACAGCGGCGATGCAACGCACCTATTAATTGGCAAAGACGCAAAAAACATTACTGCCCATACAGGTATCCGTAACCGTCGCCCCCTAGCCGGGTATCTCCTGATTTTTGCCGAGCCATTACCCTGAAGATTTGCTACGAAGACCAACCAGTAGGTTACATTAGAGTTCTTGCAAAAGCAGATTCAGTATTAAGTAAACATCCTTCCTTGGGGAAGGTGCCGAAGGCGGAAGGGGTTTCAGTTGGTTATTGGACTCACAAAGAACCCGCCCCTAATCCCTCCTACAAGGAGAATTTTGGTGGTTTACCCAAGCAATCTAGAAACAATCACCTCAGTTTAGACCCATGCCCCAGCCGATCCAGTGGTATCCCGGACATATCGCCAAAGCCGAACGCCAACTCAAAGAACAACTCAATCGCGTTGATGTGGTCTTAGAAGTACTCGATGCCCGCATCCCCTTTGCGTCCCACCACCCCCAATTTGACGAATGGGTGCAAGACAAACCGAGGGTAATTGTAGTTAACCGTCGAGATATGATTCCCAGCGAAACCCTCACCCAATGGCGAGATTGGTATCAAGAGCAAAAACTCCAACCTGTCTTTACCGATGCGCGTCAAGGCAAAGGCGTAAAAGGCGTGATTAAAGCCGCCCAAATTGCGGGTAAAGCCATGAACGATCGCCGGATTTCCCGCGGCATGAAACCCCGTCCCGTTAGAGCCGTGGTGATGGGATTACCAAACGTCGGCAAATCAGCCCTGATTAATCGTCTCGTCGGCAAAAAAGTCGTAGCTAGTGCCCGTAAAGCCGGGATTACCAAGCAATTACGCTGGGTAAGAATTTCTGATCAGATCGAAATGCTCGATGCGCCCGGTGTGATTCCGTGGAAACTAGACGACCAAGCTAATGCCGTAAAACTCGCCATTTGCGAAGATATTGGCGCAGCATCCTACGACAATGAATTGGTCGCCCAAGCCCTCGTAGAACATTTAGTAGCGCTAAATTTTGGACAAGTCTTAGGCGATCGCTACGATCTTGACCCCACAGAAATGTCTGGCGAAGACTACATCATTGCCCTAGGAGAACATCGCTTTCAGGGCGACAAAGAGCGCGGCGCAGTCACCTTACTAAACGACTTTCGTAAAGGTAACCTAGGCCCGATTCCATTAGAGTTACCCACTTGACTAATGCCCCAAATCTTTAACAAAAACAATTATAGTAATTGCGATTAAACAATAAAGAACTTTAATCCTTCCCCGGATAAGGTGCTCGAAGAGCAGAAAGAGTTTCGGTAGATTGCGCAGCC
The DNA here is from genome assembly GCF_001904615.1 of [Limnothrix rosea] IAM M-220. Taxonomy (NCBI): domain Bacteria; kingdom Bacillati; phylum Cyanobacteriota; class Cyanophyceae; order Chroococcales; family Geminocystaceae; genus Picosynechococcus; species [Limnothrix rosea] IAM M-220. The sequence continues at coordinate 72,292 of NZ_MRBY01000008.1, read as the reverse complement.
CATGGAGAACCCACCCCTAGCTTCTCCCAAGAGTGAGTTTTTTTCATCCTTATTCGCAATTCCCATACTTCTACCACCGTGAAGTTAGTAAAAGTAGTCGTATCCGAGTCACTGTAAATGTTAGGCGAATATCCCCATAGCCATTCAGTTAAAGTTTAGAACTTGTCATAGACCAGAAATTCTTACTAGAGCCAGGCCGTAGAATCAACCAACTCAGCAGAGCTGGGTAAAGGCGCAGGACTAGAATTGCCCGTAACATCAATGATGCCGCCGTCAAACTGGTAATAACGCTCCAAACCACTAGTATCACTGGCAATGCCCTGTTCCATATTGGCTGCAATCTCAGCTTGGGAACGGGCAATCGACCAAATACGAAGTTCATCTAATGCGCCATCTAGACCTCTGGATTGAACACCAGTACCAATGTAATCGACGAGGAAATCATCAGTCCAAGTATCAGAAGATGTAGCATCCAAAACACCATCAATATAGATTTGCGTAATGCCCGCTTCTCGAACAAAAGCATAGTGCTGCCATTCCCCAGTTGTGGAAGATTGGTTGGCAATAACAGGATCATAGTTGCTGTAACTAGAACTGTAGAGACGAGCTTTACCAGCGTGGAAGTTTAAGTCATTACCATCACCAAAGGTTCCTGAGCTAACGAGAGCATCTTTATTGTTAATAGATTGACCTTCAGTGAATTTGACCCAAGATTCGATGGTGAAGTCGCCAGATAAAGTGAGGTCATCGATATCGACACCACCACGGCCGTTAAGGGAAAGTGCTTGGTTTGGTGTGGGTAAAGGAGTGTCAGATTCTACAGTGACAGTGACGGTAGCAGGATTAGACCAAGCACCTTCATCATCTTGAACGCGATAAGTAAAAGTATCGACACCAGTAAAGTCAGTGGTGGGTGTATATTCAGCATGCCCGAAGTGATGAGGCCCTTTGTTTCGCTCGTCGAGTTCTGCTTGGGTATCCATCATCTCCAAGGTGCCATGGCTAGGCCCATCAAGAATTTCAACAACTTGAGGGTTGATGGTGCCATCAGGGTCAGAGTCGTTATCAAGGATGTGAAGATGGGTGGTGCTGTTAGCGAGGACAGTGGCTTCGTCATCGACAGCAATGGGAGATAAGTTACCGATAGGTTCAGAGATGATGGGTATTGTTGATGGCACTAACTGAGCAGAGCTGGGGAGAGGTACGGAATTAGAATTGCCTGTAACATCAATGATGCCGCCGTCAAACTGGTAGTAACGCTCCAAACCACTAGTATCACTGGCAATGCCCTGTTCCATATTGGCTGCAATCTCAGCTTGGGAACGGGCAATCGACCAGATACGTAGCTCATCCAACTCACCATTGAGGCCAGCTGATTGAACACCGGTACCGATGTTGTCAATGACTAAAGGGTCTACCCAGGTTGTTGTTTGGGATTGATCGAGTTGGCCATTGACGTAGATTTTCATTACGCCGTTTTCTCGGGCGATCGCATAGTGAGTCCACACATCAGCTTCACTTTGATGATTCGCGATAATTACATCTCCACTCGTTGAGCTAAAAAGACGAAATTTACCGGCGTGAAAGTTTAAATCATTGCCACTGCTAAAAGTACCTGAGCTGATTAACCCATCAATATTATTAACGGGATTATTTGGCGCAAACTTCACCCATGCTTCTACGGTGAAATCACCAACATCCTGTCCTACTACGAGATTCGGGACAGCAATCCCTCCAGTCCCATTTAGAGCTAGAGCATTATCGACAAAGTCACCTTGTTCGTAAACTGGTCGAAATGTGACATCTTGTTCTGGAACTATAAATTCACGGACAGGGTTAGTATTTGTTGGATCATCTTCCCAATGGGAGAAGGTATATTCAAAGCCCTGATAAACATAGCTATATTGGGCTTCAATAGTGTGGTTAAAATTAATAACAGTGTCGTGAGTAAAGTCCCCCAGGCGAGTGAGACCATCTAAGGAGAAAAGATAGTTGTCAATGGGGGCATCAAAAGTTACGTCCACTTTTTCGGGGCGAATAATTACTGACTGGGTGGTGCTGATACCGTCACTATCTGTAGCTGTGAGAAAGACTTCGTAGCCTGTATCGGAGCTATAATCGTGACCAAAGTCTTCAATGGTAAATGTCACACCACCTGTTTGATTCGGTACACCACTAATGCCCGGATGGGTATGTTCGTTGTGTAAGAAAATAGCTGACCATACGACGTTATCATCTGATAACACTCCATCTTCTGGGTCGATGGCACTGCCAGTGAAGGTCAAGGTTTCGCCTGCCCGGAAAAGTCCACCTTCTAAAGGTGTGGCAATGGTTACTTCTGGTCTTTGACCGACAATAATGGTTTTTGAGTCGAATACTGTGGCGGCTCCATTTTCATCGGTAACCACAAGCTCAACAGTGTATTGACCTTTTTCGGTATAGGTGTAGGTTGGGTTGGGGTCTGTTGATGTGGCTGTGTCACCAACGCCGTCTCCGTCAAAGTCGATGCCGTCCCCAAAAGACCATAGATAACTTAAAGCATCTCCATCTGGATCAATGACATCAGCCTCAAAGGTTACTGTGTGGTTAACGACAGGGCTTTCTAATTCTTCTGGGGTTAGGATAATGCCTGCTCCGGCTGGGGCGGAGTTGCCTTGACTCCAATCTAAGCGGTTGACAGCTCCTTGAAATGTAAAAATATTACCCGTCTGAAAGGTGGTGATGTAGTAAAGAGCGCCATCGGGACCTTCTTCGAAGGCTAGTACTTGACCTGTTGCGTTTTTAAAAAAGTTGTCTTGAACGACAACGGGGCGATCGCCAGAGTAGTCTAGCTCTAGATAACGAATCCAGTTCCGAACCCAATCCCCATAAAAATATGCCCCTTGATATTCCTCAGGAAAATCTGTACCGCGATAAACTAAGCCCCCTGTCACAGAAGCCCCGTTCGCCCCAAAGTACGGTACTGCACCTTGTCCGGGACCATTTAGATGAGGGTAACTATGAAGGGGATTACCGGGATCATTTGTGGGGTTAAAAAATCCTTCATAAGCTGGCCACCCATGGTTTGCACCAGGAGCTGCAATATGGATATCTTCTTGAGCTGTCCGATTATTGTTGCCCCCCACTTCCCCGATAAATAAAGTCTCAGATTCTTGGTCGTAAGAAGCTCTAAAAGGATTACGTAGACCGTAGGAATAAATAGTTTGTAAAATGCCTGCGGAATTGGCGGCAGAACTTGTGTCAATTTCCGGTGTGTAGCTCCCTGCTGTTGCTGCCTCATAGTAAGGATTATCAGCGGGAATAGAACCATCCGTTAGATTAATGCGGTGGACTTTTCCATCATCGTGGGTCAAATCTTGCGACTTCGGCCCATCAAACTCTTCTCCGACAGTGATGTAAATTTTATAAGGGCTAGGATCATTTCCATCAATGGGTTCATAGGCAATCGCTAGGCCTCCCCCCTGATGGCAACAGCTAGAGACAATGTCATGTTCCTGCCACAGGACAGTTTCGTTACCTATTTCGCCTCGACTGGATACACCACCGCTATTTTCTACGTGTTGGAAGCGTGAAACGGTTGTTCTACTCTCATCACTATTGGTGTAGAAGAGATAAAAGTGGCCATTTGTTTCAAAGTTCGGATCAAGTTCAATGGCTAGTAAGCCCCGCTCTTTATCGTCAAAAACTTGATCGCTTAGATCCATGTATATTTCAGTATTACTATTCGGAACTGTTGGATCTTCAAAAATCTTGATTAATCCACTTTTCTCGATAACCAGCATGCGACCATCTGGCAGAAAAGCCATATCTGTGGGCAGCACTAAACCACCAGCTACTTGGGTATCAATAAACTCTCCAGATGAATTGTTGTGATCGGAGTTGTGGTCGGAGTTATGTGAATGTTGGTGGTTGTCCATTGTCAGTAATACTTACGAAGGCTGTTACTACATATTGTGGCACTGCCCAAAACATACGTAAGTGCTAATTTGTTTGTGAAGTCGATAACTCTGCAAAGGTAAGATAAACATTTGGCAAAGATAAGATGAAGTGAAAATTTGGCATGAAATTGTAATGGTTTTGAAGGTTCTCTCACATGGTGACTGTCTGCCAAAGGCAAGTGTGTTTGACAATTTTTTAGGTGGTGTATGAGGTATTGAATATTTTTGGCGATCGCCGTGTTCAATGAGACAAGAAATGCGGCGCAGTCACCTTACTAAACGACTTTCGTAAAGGTAACCTAGGCCCGATTCCATTAGAGTTACCTGTATAACTTTTTCGGTGGATTTTGCGTTAAGTTAATTGACTCAAGTTAATGACTGTGACAAATTTAGCCAGACGAAAACATGGATATCAAGAATTTAGACAGTGCAACCATTGACCGAGTGATTGAAATGGCGTGGGAAGACCGCACTACCTTTGACGCTATTGAAATGCAATTTGGTTTTAAAGAACAAGAAACCATTGAAATCATGCGTCGCTACATGAAGCGCTCTAGTTTCAAAATGTGGCGTAAAAGAGTCACGGGTCGCAAAACGAAGCATGCGAAAAAACGTCCTTTTATCGAAGGTCGCTTCCGTTGTCCTGATCAAAAATAATTTAGTGCTGTGATTTTTTTAGTTTGAAGATTTAACAAAGTCTGCGTCAGTATATTGCATTTGTCATGCCTGCAAGGGAATGGTTTTAGTAGTAGCTACAAGGTAAGGGATGATGAATAAACAAAAGTTACTTTTTGGGACTTTCGGATTGGTTTGCAGTGTGAGTCTAAACCTGACACAGGCGATCGCCACACCCTCTTCCTCTCAATTTTTGTCGGAAAGCAAGAACAATATCGCCACAATACTTCCCGTGCCGCCAAGTAGTGCTCGCAGTGAAGCAACCTTTGGAACTGGACATGTAGGAGGCATGAAACGATGCGGTAAAAAAATGAATTGGGAATTATTCCGTCTTTTATTGCCGACAGGGGATGTTGTTGAGACATTAGCTACAGAGCCAAGTCTCTGGTTTTACCTTCCCGCCCCCGTCAGAAGACCTCTGTATGTTAAAGCAGAATTTACTGTGTGGCGTAGCAGTAACGAACCCGAAGAAGAGGACGATCTGATTCACTCCCAAACTATTCCAACTCCATTGGCGGAGAGTGGTTTACTCCAAATTCAACTGCCCAAAAACCTATTGAAAGAGGATGAAGAGTACTGGTGGGATTTCACTGTGCAGATGGATTCTTTTGACCGTAGTGCAGATGCTTATATTCATGGTGCGCTGCGTTTACAAACGATAGAACAAATTTCATTATTAAAGGATGCAAACACCCTAGAAAGTTTAATTAAGGTACTAAAAGGTGAAGGCTCATATTTATCCTTCGATCAAAAACGCGCTTTAGAGCTTGCTTCAAGCCTCAAAGATAGTTCTAACAAGAAGGCGATCGCCAAAGTCGAAAAAGAATTACGCCAGCATTTTATGCAGATCCACGAAGAATATGAACAACTTAATACATTAATTTCAACATCATCGAATGCCTCTGATTTTTCATCTATCGGATTTCCATTTCTCACAGTCGTTCAACGTCAGAAAATGTTGGAGTTAGCTCAGTTATCAGCTTTTTTCAATATTTGGGGAGACACCATGAATTTTGCTGCACTCAACCGTGAAGCCCATCCAGAATTATGGGAAATGTCCTTAGAAAAGATTTTTCGTGACCATGAGCTGACTGCTGAACTTAACCAAAAGGAAACGATTGAGAACATTCTGGACGTGTTTAGTGAAGCGCCAGATTATCCGCGCTAAGAATTGAGAATGACCCGTTAGGCGATCGCCGGAATACTTACCGTAAATTTATGGGGGAATCCCGTAGCGTTAACAATCTGTAGTAATCTAAATTAGCCCTTTGGGACTGTCATTTACGCTCAGCTTCTATGACCACAGAAAATAACGGAACTTTATCCCAGCCCATTCCCGTCGAAGAGATTCAGAAATTCCTACCACACCGATACCCCTTTGCCCTCGTGGATCGCATCCTTGAGTATGCTCCCGGCGAAAAGGCCGTTGGCCTAAAAAATATCACCTTTAATGAGCCCCATTTCCAAGGTCATATTCCCAATCACCCGATTATGCCCGGTGTGCTGATGGTGGAAGCGATGGCACAGGTTGGCGGTTTTATTTTGACCCAGATGCCGGGGATGGAAAATACATTTTTTGGGTTTGCTGGCATTGATGGGGTGCGTTTCCGTCGTCCTGTTGTGCCGGGGGATCAGCTAATTATGACAGTGGAGTTGATTACGGTAAAAGCCAAGCGTATCGCCAAGATGAAAGGCACAGGTACAGTGGACGGTAAAGTTGCTGTTTCCGGTGAAATGCTCTTTTCGCGCCTTGATTTTGAATAGGCGATAACAACATCTTTCTAAACTACTATGGAGCAAGCTGGAGAATTCCGTTGAGTACTCTGATTCATCCCACGGCAGTGGTACATCCAAAAGCCGAGATCCATCCGTCCGTCCAGATCGGCCCCTATGCTGTCATTGGTGAGCATGTCAGTATTGGTGCGGGTAGTGTTATCGATGCCCATGTGATAATCAACGGTCGCACAACGATTGGTCAAGGGAATCGTTTTTATCCGGGTGCTGCCATTGGTCTAGAGCCTCAAGATTTGAAATATCAAGGAGCTGCCAGTTTAGTCCAAATCGGCGATCGCAATACATTTCGGGAATATACAACGGTTAATCGGGCGACGGCAGAAGGGGAAAAGACCATTATTGGTAATAATAATTTGCTGATGGCCTATGTCCATGTTGCCCATAATTGTGTGCTTGCGGACAACATCGTTATTGCCAATAGTGTGGCGATCGCCGGCCATGTGGAGATTGAGTCCCGCGCAGTAATTGGCGGGATGTTAGGGATTCATCAGTTTGTGCATATTGGCAAAATGGCAATGTTGGGGGGCATGAGTCGCATTGATCGAGATGTGCCGCCGTTTATGTTGGTAGAAGGGAATCCTTCAAGGGTGCGATCACTCAACCTCGTTGGACTGAAGCGAAGCGGTCTTAATCGCGCTGAAATGAAATTATTAAAAAAAGCTTTTCGAACACTCTACAGCTCCGATCTAAAAATGTCCGATGCAATAGCCAAGCTAAATACCCTCGGTGAGCATGAACATCTCCACCATCTCCAAACTTTTCTTGAAACAGCCCTCCAACCGGAGCGACGCGGTTTAACGCCGGGGAAACGGAGTTAAGTAATGCATATTTTTATTAGCACCGGGGAAGTATCCGGTGATTTACAGGGCAGTCTTTTAGTCGAAGCGCTATTTCGTCAGGCTGAGGCACTCAATATTGATCTAAAAATCACGGCGCTGGGGGGCGATCGCATGGCGGCGGCGGGGGCTGAACTGCTGGGGAATACCACCCGTATCGGCTCCATTGGTCTGGTGGAATCGTTACCCTATATTATTCCGACTTTACGGGTACAAGGACAGGCAAAACGTTATCTCAAGCAGAATCCCCCTGACCGGATTATTTTGATTGATTATGTCGGGCCGAATATTGCCATCGGTAATTTTGTGCGCCGTCGTTTGCCGCAGGTTCCTGTGTTTTATTATATTGCCCCCCAAGCTTGGGTCTGGTCGTTTAATGACCGCAATACTAAGGCGATCGCCAAGGTGACAGATCGTATTTTGGCGATTTTTCCTGAGGAAGCCCGTTATTTTGCCGAGTACGGCATTGACGTAAATTACATTGGCCATCCCCTTGTGGCAAAGATGAAGCAATGTCCGAATAAAATGGATGCCCGCGATAAATTAGGGCTAAATCCAGATCAAAAAATTGTGACGTTGTTACCGGCATCCCGTCGCCAAGAATTGAAATATCTATTGCCCAGTATTGTGGGGGCGGCCAAAATTCTCCAGCAACGTATCCCTAATCTGAAATTTTTAATTCCAGTCGCATTGCCCCATTACCGTAATGCCATTGCAACAGCCGTTAATGAGGCGGGTTTGAACGCGATTTTAATTGAGAATCCCCACTATGCTCCCGTGGCGATCGCCGCTGCAGATGTAGCGATCACAAAATCAGGCACAGTCAATCTAGAAGTTGCCCTGCTGGATGTGCCCCAGGTGGTGCTCTATAAAATCCATCCCCTCACCGCTTGGATTGCCCGATGGATTGTGCGTTTTTCGATCCCGTTTATGTCTGCGGTGAACTTGATGCTGATGCGTGGCATTGTGCCGGAATTGTGGCAGGAAGAAGCCTCCGCTGAAAATATTGCCAAAGAAGCCCTCAGCTTGATTCATGCGGGCGATCGCCGCGATCAGATCTTCGCCGATTATGCCGAAATGCGCTCCGTAATGGGTGATGGCACTGCCTGCGATGTGGCAGCACGGGACATCCTCACCACAACGATTTCACGCTAAATCCAGTTGAACGATCACCAATACGTTGAGCCAATTCGCCTTTACTTCGTTTGCATCGTGTAGATCCCATCCCAATTTTTTCCCGGTGGGTTATTAGAAAAGCGCTGTGCCCGACGCAAATGAATGAGAGTCGCTTGGTCATGTTTATGGATTTTGTGGGCTTGCTTAAAGGCGGCGATCGCCCGCTGGAAATCTTTGTTCATATAGGCAGCCCGCCCCCGGTGGTACAAATCAAGAAATTCATGATGATTGTCCGTCAAATGATGTTCCCTTTCTTGAATCACCTCATAGATTTTTGTCGCCTTACTTTTGCCCTTCACACGAATTTTGTCTAGCTCCCGTACCCAGAGGCGATCGCCACACAGCGCCAGTGTTTCTTCACTAATAATAATGTCACAGAGATATTGCTTCGTCAGACTTTCAAGGCGAGCACTAACATTAACACCATCACCAATAACCGTATAATCCATACGCTTTTGGGAGCCAATATTGCCAGATACCACCTCACCCGAACTAATCCCAATACCAAACTGAATTTGAGGTTGATTATCCACCACACGACGATGATTAAACCGATCAAGGCGGCGACGCATGTCCAAAGCAGACTTAATAGACATCCAAGCATGATCATCAAGAGGTAAAGGCGCACCAAACACCGCCATCAGCGCATCACCAATAAACTTATCCAAAGTGCCATGGTAGTCAAACACCGACTCCACCATCGTTTCAAAATATTGATTGAGCAAAGAGACCACTTCCGTCGCTTCGAGATTTTCGGTCAGTGTAGTGTAACCTCGAATATCAGAAAACAAAATCGTCACATCGCGACGTTCCCCCACCATCAAATTTTCATCACCAAGCGCCATAACCTGCTCCGCTACACCCGGTGTCATATACCGATATAGCGTGGATTTCATGCGCTTCTCCTGACTAATATCCTCAATGACGACCAAGCCACCACGCACCTGACCCTCACCATTAGTAAGGGGATTCACACTAAGATTAATATTGCGATCAATAGGCTGTAAATAAGCAGGATCAGCAATTTCCTCTTCATTCCAAATGAGGTACTCTTCCGGCGCTAACGGTTGAGGAACCGCTAAAAGACAACTCCTATCTGGCGGGCAATAGGACGCTAAATGTAGATCCTGTTCCGGAACATAGGATTTTGCACCATACTGCAAACTGTCCTCTAAACGCGCCTGTAAATTGTCAATCGGGACAACTTCCCATACCGGGCGATCCACTAATTTACATTCCCAGAGTTGTCGCATCGTTTCATTGTGATGTTCACCTGCGGGATACCCCAAGAGCTCTAGGGCGGCATCATTAATCGTGACAATACGTCCCTGCAAATCGGTAGAAATGACTGCGTCAGAAAGACTTTCTAAAATATCTTTCTGATACTGTTTTTCCGTTAAAACATTTTCAAAGAGCTTGGCATTTTCGAGGGCAATACCCGCTTGAATATTAAATGCCTGCATAAACTCTTCATCGGAGGCGCTAAAACTGCCCTGTTCTTTATTGATGAGCTGGGTAACAGCAATCAGCTCACTATTGGAGTTAAATACAGGCATACAAAGAATGGTGCGGGTCTCATATCCGGTGCGGCGATCCGTCGAGGGGTCAAAGCGGGGATCCGCATAGGCATCAGTAATATTGAGCACCTGACCCGTGGAGGCCACAAATCCGGCGATACCACGGTTGGCGGGAATACGGACTTCCATTTTCTGGGTACGGTCAGCACTATCGATTTTGCTCCACAGTTCGCTAGTCTCGCGACTCAGCATAAATAGGGTGCTACGATCTGCCTGCATCAGTTTGCGGGCTTGCTCCATGACTGCCTGTAGGGTCGCTTCTAAATCTAGGCTTTGGCCAAGGCTAGATGTTGCTTTGAGGAGGGCTGAAGCACCTCGTTGGTTGCGGGCGGCAATGTAAAAGGATTGGCATGTTTCGAGAATGATGCCGATGGATGAGGCGAATTCGGAAAAGCGTTCTTCGTCTTGGTCGTCAAAGGATGTTTCGCCTTTTTTGTTGACGAGTTGGACAACGGCAACCACTTTACCTGTGCTGCTACAGATCGGCATGCAGAGTAGGGTTTTGGTTTGTAGGCCGGGACGCTCGTCGATATCTTTTTTGAACAGGGGATGCTCGTAGGCGTTTTCAATGTTTAGGGTTTCAGCGGTGGCGGCAACATGTCCGGCAATGCCGAGCTTGAGGGGAATGCGTAGGTTACGGGGGCCATTTTTGTGGCCGCGGTCAATTTTTGACCAGAGTTGTTGTTGTTCTTCGTCGACAAGGAAAATGGTGGTGCGTTCTGCTTTAAGGATCTGGCCAATTTTGAAGGTAAAGGCTTCCATGATCTGGTCGAGCATTGTTTCTAATGCTTCGTTATTGATCATGTCGAGGGCGCGCAGGAACTGCTGGAACTCGGCGGTAATAAAGTCTAGGAGGCAGACAAATTCGTTAATCGAAATATCTTGTACTCTTTCGGTTAAGGCATTGGAACGGTTGAATTGGGTAAATTGGCTGAGTGTTGCCAGAATACTGCCTGCGTTTGAAAATGTCATAGCTGAGGAGCACAAGGGGTAAACGCTAATGGGACTAGGTTAGTTTTGTCAGGGAGTTTAACTACTTGTCGACACTGTTTTAGCGTATTTTTTAACCCAGTCTATCCTTTTTTCTTGAGAGGGGGATTGCTTCAGGAAAGTTCCGGGATGGATTTGTGGGTTGTGACGATCGCCGTCTTTAGTTTTGTTTGGGTCGGATGTTATGGCGGGGGGGTGTGTAATGTGGGCTTGATGTGCCAGTAGGCATAAAAGGCGATCGCCCCCAGAAAAATACCTGTAAAGATGAGACTCATACTAAAGTTGCTGAGGCGACTAACGAGGCCGAGTAATGGGGCAAAGGCGAAGAAGATTAGGCGAAATAGAAAGCTATTGACTGAGATGAGGGTCGCCCGGAGGTTGGAGGGGATGTGGTCGTGGAGGGTACTTAAAACCAGTGGTGAGTTGAAGCCGCGCACAATGTAGATGGCAATAATAAAAATGATGCCCCATAGGCTCTGGGTCAGCCCTAAGCTAATGTAGGCGATCGCCAGCAAAATTGGTAATGAGGCAAAAACGACGGGATAGTGATGGGTCGAAATTTTTGCGGCATTGCCGGAGGCGATCGCCAAAGCACCATGGAGAATAAGCCAAGCCCAACCGAGCTGTGTCAGCTTCAAGCCATTTTGCACTAAATATTCTTGGGAGAGCCACACGATTAGGAATGAACCGCAGGAGAGGGTTGCTGAAAACAAAAGTAGCCAGCGCAAAAATGGTCGCGCGGTGAAAATCTTTTGAATGGCAGGAATCAGCGATCGCCATCGTGGTGTTTCTTGAGAGTGGTGAATTGTAGGTTCTCGTAAGGTTAGCGCCAGCAAGAGATAGAGGAAAATACAGCCTGTTTGCAGATAAAAGGGATAAACCAAGTTTGTCGCGGCCACCCATGCCCCGACTAAACCACATACGGCTTCGGTTAAACCTGTAATGGCGATCGCCTTCCCTTCCCAAGCTCGATATTCTGATTTTCGACCCAGTTGCAAAAGACTATCGTAGGCGATCGCACTATCTGCACCAGACATCAAACTGCCGCCTAGCCCCACTAAAATTTCAGCCATAGCAAACCAGCTAAAACTGCCTTGGGTACAATAAATAAGCCAGCCCAAAAGCCACAAAAAAGCACCACAAATTAAGCTCGTTTTCCGACCAAGGCGATCGGCAAAATAGCCAGAAGGAATTTCGCCCAGAAAAATTGCCCCAGACAAAATTGCTTTAAGAAGAACGCCCTGCTCAAGGGAGATGCCGTGGGATTCGTAGAAAATGATTAGGGTGGGGATCGGAAACCAAGCCGACTCTAATCCTTTTAATAACCAAAGTTTACGGATATTTGCCGCAATATTTCGTTGACCCATCTACAACAGACCCCTTGCACCAGTGATTAAAGCTAGAGGTAGATTCTCTCTCAGTTGCGTAATTTGCTGAAACCTCTTTGTCGAAAAAAGCTTCTCTAAAGAAAAGACAGCATTACGAATATCATCATTTCAATAAGCTATAGAACCACAAAAAAACTCAAGTCCCCCTTACAAAGGGGGATTTAGGGGGATCCTACGTCTCAAGCTCAGTCGAATGGGTGGGTTGTCTGTGGGTCTTGCAACTTATCGAAACCCCTTCCGCCTTCGGCACCTTCCCCAAGGAAGGACAGTTGGTCAAAATCTATTTATCTTTACAAAAAATTCTGGGGCGATCGCCTATTTCTCCACCGCCTAATTGCCCAAGAAAAATACGTTAAAATACGGTGCGTTTGCCATCTTTTTTCATCTTTTAAAATTGTCCCATGATTATGCACGTCGCCCATCTCCGCCAAAACTACACCCGTGATGGTCTCCACGAAGACGATGTGAATGATGACCCAATGCAGCAGTTTGCCACGTGGTTTGCCGAAGCTTCCGATACCGAAGAAATTCGTGAGCCAAATGCGATGGTTTTAGGGTCAGTAGCGGCTAATGGTAGACCGAGTGCAAGAGTGGTTTTACTGAAACATTTTGACGAAACAGGTTTTATTTTTTTCACGAACTATAAAAGCCGTAAAGGACAAGAGCTAACCCAAAGCGGCTTTGCCTCGATCGTTTTTTGGTGGGAACCGCTAGAGCGACAAATCCGCATTGAAGGGCATGTCGAAAAAATTGCCCCAGAAGAATCTGACCAATACTTTAATAGTCGTCCCCGTAAGTCCCAGCTTGGGGCATGGGCTTCTCCCCAAAGTGAGGCGATCGCCGCCCGTGAAGTTTTAGAAAATAATTTTGAAAAGCTAGCTAAAAAATATCCCGAAGCAAGCACAATTCCCCGCCCAGAGCACTGGGGAGGCTTTCGAGTGATTCCCGACAAAATTGAATTTTGGCAAGGCCGTCCCAGTCGCCTCCATGACCGCCTTGTGTTTGCCTTGCAGTCAGACCACACATGGCAGCGGCAACGCTTAGCCCCTTAACGCAGTTAAATGTCCTAGCAGGGAATTTCGAGGGTAAAGCTTGTGCCAACGCCCACTTCTGATTCGCAATATAATTTACCGTTATGCTCTTCCACAATAATTTTGTAGCTGATCGATAGCCCTAAACCTGTACCTTTACCAACGGTTTTTGTGGTGAAAAAAGGATCAAATAAAGAATCACGAATACCTTCGGGAATACCGCAACCATTGTCGGCGATCGCCACCTTAAGATAGCCAGAATCAAGATATTTCGTGGTGATCGTAATAATGCCATCAACCTTTTCCTCTAAGGCATCAATGGCATTACTCAGTAAATTCATAAACACTTGGTTCAGCTGACTGGCATAGCAATGGGCTAAAGGTAATTCACCATAATTTTTAACCACTTGAATCGGTGGAACAGAAGTATTTTTGAGACGTTCTAGGCGATTATTCAGAATCAGTAATGTACTTTCAATCCCTTCGTGAATATCAACATTTTTTTGTTCGGCCTGATCGAGGCGGGAGAAATTTCTCAGGGAAACAACAAGGTTATAAATCCGTTCGGAGCCGTTTAATAAAGAGCAAAAAAGCTTTGCGGCATCTTCTTGAATAAAGTCAAAATCAATGTCATCGATTTTTTGGCGAATTTCGGGGTGGGTGTCGCCGTAAATGTTGCGATAAAGGCTACTCAGGTCGATGAGATCCTTGAGATAGCCATTGGCACAAACTAAATTGTTGTGAATGAAATTGACGGGATTATTAATTTCGTGGGCAAGGCCAGCCACCATTTGTCCGAGACTGGACATTTTTTCGGTTTGGATGAGTTGAATTTGGGTTTCTTTGAGTTCCTTGATGGTCGCGGCGAGGGCTTCTGCTTTGCGGCGTTCTTCTGCTTCGCTTTCCCGGAGGGCGATTTCTGCTTCTTTGCGCTGTTGGACTTCTGTTTCGAGTTCTTCGTAGGTGGCCAGCTGCTGATAAACGTCGTTAAAGGTATGGGCGAGGAAGGTGATTTCGTTGTTTAGTTTGCCGGCATCAAAGCTAAAGTTGCCGCTGGTTTTGCTATTTTCTACGGCTTGGTTGAGCCTCATGAGGGGCGACAGGATACCGCGATGGATAACGTAGCCCATGATCCCCAAAATCAATAAAATGCCGGCGGCGATCGCCGAATTAGAGATAATAAATGTTTTGCGCGCTTCCCGTTCTAAGGGCTCTAAATCCAGAATGGCGATCGCCACCCCCCGTTGTCCCCCAGCGCCGAACATCATATTACTAAAGGGCAGCACCTCAACAAAAGTAGAGTGACCTTCGAGATGCATGCGTTGGCTTTGGGTTTGTCCAGTGGTAGAGGCCGCTTCAACAAGACCGCGAAGACTGGGATGGATTTCCGCAAAGGGTCGATTGATCTGGGTAACAAGGCTATGACTAATGGTTATGCCTTGGGGATCAACAATTGCGACTTCCTTTACCTCTGGGAGGGTTGCATAGTTGGTGACGACACGCTCTAGGAGTGGAAAATAGCCAAGATCAATGAGACCTTCTGAGGAGATTTGGAGCGATTGGGTAATAGAAGAGGCGCGAATGTTAATTTGCCGTTCAAGGTCCCGGTGAATAATACGGTAGTTGAGCCATGTTGCCCCAAAGCCCACAATGGTGAGGGAAGCACCAAATCCCAAAAGGAGTTGGCGAAAAATGGGTTTTATTGGGGCAGCAGAATTCACTAGGTAATCGCGAATTAAAGTATAAATGTTGTAATTCTAGTTGTTACAGTGGCGATCGCCCCTGAGCAGAAAGATTTTCATAAAGACCATTCCGACCCAGATTTCCGTGACCATGCATAGGCAACAGTTCCTGCGGTTACTCCTCGGATTTGCCGCCGCCACTGGTGGTCAAGCCCTCAAAGGATGCCAACAGCCATTATTTAAAGATACCCCAGAGATTCGACGAGAATTAAAATTTGGCATTTTAACAACTGAATCAAAGGCGGATTTATTGCCCCTCTGGCAACCTTTTTTGGCGGATTTATCCCAGGCCATTGGTTTACCGGTGCAGCCCTTTTTTGCGCGGCAATATTCCAGTCTCATTGAGGCCATGCGCTCAGAGGCGATTCAAATCGCTTGGTTTGGTGGCAAAACCTATATTGAAGCGGCAACCGTCGCCGACGCAGAGGCCTTTGCCTTAACTGTATCCGATAAAGGGAGTCGAGGTTATTATGCCCACCTGATCACCCATGGCGATCGCCCTTGGCTACAAAAGACTGGGTCACAGCCGCCGACAAAATATTTGCTCAGTCAAGGGCAAGATCTGACATTTGCCTTTAATGATGTGAATTCCACTTCGGGTTATCTCGTGCCAATGTATTATTTGTTTACCAAAAATGAGATTAATCCCCGTACCTACTTTAAAAAAATAAGTTTCCTCGGTAACCACGAAGCCACAGCTCTGGCGATCGCCGACCAAAAAGTCGATGTTGCCACGAGTAATAGTGAAGCCCTAGAGCGCTTCGCAGAAAAATTCCCCGACAAAACTCAAGCCCTGCGCATTATTTGGACATCACCCCTCATTCCCGCCGATCCCATTGCCTACACCAATAAGCTACCCGATGATCTCAAAACGAAAATTCGCAATTTCTTCCACCACTACAACAATCAAGGCATATTACAGTCTCTAAATTGGTCAAAATTTGAAGCCGCAACCGATGCCGACTGGCATCCCATTCGTGAACTAAAAATCGGCAAACAAATCCTTGATATTCAACAAAATGAGGCGATCGCCCAGCCGGATAAAGTCAAAATTATCCGCAATCTAGAACAAAAACTCGCTGATTTACAAACGACGGGTAACGAATAAAATATTGAGGTCATCAACTCCGACATCAGCAATATTACGGCGATCGCCTAACTTGTAAACCAGTCTAAAATGCCCATTAAACCAGCATTGAAAAAGCGCTTTTTTGATAAGAAAATTTTGCTTTTGACGATATTTTTATCTGAAAAATTAGCATTTATCCTCCTCAACATGAGTAACATTAATCGTCAAAAAGATTAGTCAAGATAGCGCTCAAAAGAAGATTGTTTAACATAAACAAACCGGGGCGACAAAGGCGGTAAATTATCAGCATTATTAAAATCCAAATCAAACTCCCAATCACGTCTCGGTGCACTATATTTTTGGTCACTCCATCGACCAGATACATAGCGAGGCGTACCAAGACTCACAAAAGATCCACGGTATCTTAGAGTTCTGCCAGACCAATTTTCAGCGAAACGGGGATAGTTTTCGAGTCCACCGTTATAACCACTGGTTGCAGCAGAATTCGTAATATCAGTTCCTGCTAAAAATGCACTATTAATTGTTGTTGGTTCTGCTCTGCTCTTAACTCCGGAGTCATTGATATCAGGATTACAATCTCGCCCAGATCTTTTGTTAATGGTCATATCCTGATTCAAGCAGGCATTGGACAACACATTCAAAGAGTCAGCTAAAACGCTAGCGGGCTGTTTATTAACGGTATTAAAATCGCCTTGGACATAAACAGCTTGGTCACTCACAAAAGTAAGTCCAGTATTTTCTGGGTTGTCAGTTGTTCCCGCTAAACCCATCAACTGTTCACCTTGGGTAAGGGCAAAACCGAAAGGACTATCATTTGTCGCGGCATCGGTATAGGCTGTTTGGTCAACAGTCCCGTGGAATACGAGACCCCCTTCGCTGGTATCGCTGGCGGCTAATCCTAGGCTTTGGAATGAGTTGGCGATCGCCCCTGTATCCGGCTCAATTTGCTCAAATAAAAGTTCGTCGGTGGAGAAGCCTTCGCCATTATTCACATCTTGAACAGTGCCACCATTAAAATCGACATAAACACCGTCACGATTCCAAACCGTAAGGCTTTCCAAATTCATCTGTAATAGACGCATTTCTTGTTTTTCACGATCATTGTAAAAACGATAAGGCGAGTCGTGACCACCAGCATCTCGCCCAATATCCCGCAACGGTGCAGCCAGAAAACAACGTTCTCCTTTTTCGACAGCATTTCCTGTCTCTGGGTCTGTTTCTTGATAAGAAAGAGCCGCGATTTGTGCCGGGGATAAATTATTTAACGTACTTAAATTTGTTGTGTCGACAATATTATTAAGATTCAGGATCGCCAAAGCATCACCCAATCCCAAAATACTACTCATATTTAGTTCTTCGTCGAGGCGGGCGGCGAGAGCGGCTTGAAAGCTAGCTCTAAGATCATCAAATACCGGATCACTCAGCTTAGTAGATCTCGTGTCAGTATCAACAAATTCAGAAAATTGCATGGGTACTTTTTGAGAAGCGATCGCCGTTTGTAGTGCCTCGACAATATAGCGTTTCACCTCATTATCCGACGTTACCGCAGTAATATTTGGTTCACTGACCGCACTACAATAACCAGCCTGTTCCACATCACGACCCACCATCACAGGTTGCCGCAAACTCCGTAATTGCCCCTCCGTTAGATCCTGATAGGTATCTATATTAGGGTCAGAGTTGGGCACTTGAATGGCAAAGGGAACCGTTTCTAAATAATCACTATTATTGTTAGCCGTTGGGGCAGGTTTGTACTCAATCCTCAAGTCACCATTGTTGTAATAAGCACCCGTTGCATCGATAAAAGAAGGAGAGGGAATAATGACAGGGTCAAGGCCAATTTGTACCTGCGTACCCCAGGCCGTCTCCACAAGCTCTGGATCCATCGCCGCCGACGTTCTGTTTGTGCTGCCAGTACCCTTAGAGAGCAAATTGAGCCAATTTCCTGCCGCATTTTTAATACGGACTTTGCCATCAGAATAGGTCGAACCATTATTTTTACGACTGTTATACAGTTCACCGCCGAGGGTCACCTGATTATGGACAAATAAAGTATTACCCGCCCCCAAATACAGCGAGCCATTGGTATGAACCGGGCCCCGCAAGTTCATGGTCGGACCCGGCAAAATTTCTAAATCATTAGCATAGAACGCCGCAAACTGAAACATTGGAATCAAGCGACTTTTGATGTCCATCTTGAGACTAGCGCCCAGCTCAGAGTCGGAGGCAGTGGCCTTTTTTGCCACAGCGTGAATGGCAAAGCTATATTCCTGCATATTGAGATTTTGAAAGGCTTCGCCGCGCGGTACGGTCCCAATTTCCGGTTGACCATTATTTTTGGCGATGACATAGGATGCCGCTTCAAAACCCGATTGACCCGACGAGCTAGGCGCAAAGGTTTCAATGGCACACCCAAAATCATTCGTCCCATCGTTTGTGGCATCTAAATCAAAGCAGGCATTGATGGATTCTGGGGGCGTACCGTTGGGGGTATTGTAGCCAGCAAATTTTTGGCGAATCTCTTCAACTTTAAGGTTTAAGCTTGCCTCTGCTGCATAGAAAGCGGTATTCCCTTCAAAAGAAGAAGTGGAGCGCATATTTTCCACATGGGTGATTTTCGCATAGGCTGCCAATAGGCCTAGGGTTGATAGGGAAATCATGATGATCACAAACAAAACATAGCCGCCTTCTGTTTGGGGCGATCGCCGTTGTGAGCCCATTGTCGCTTTATAGTTTAGATAGCAAATTAATTTTAAAAAAATATTCATTTTTATTAGTTAGCAATAGAAATTTGATCGTTATAAAAATCTTGAAATCCTATAGTAAAACCCTAAAAATTAAAGACATTACGAGGCACAAAGCGTCGTCTCAGCTGGAGGGGTTCACAATCCTCTGGATCAGGACAATTTGTCTGTAATGCTAAGGCTGCTGATGAGTCAGCTGAAACCTGCAACATAACTTCTATTGCTTTAATTTGAGACCAAGAATAGGTATTCGTTAAAACCGGATCACAATCTGCTGGATCAACAGGCGGTAAAACCGTACAAGTATGCTCAATGTCATCCTGCTCAAGAATAATTTCTACATCTAAAACACCAATATTATTGGTGATACTCAACTCCTCACTGTCGTCTGTAATGAGCTGTAGCGTATTGGTATTCGTATCTAATTGATAACGGCGTTCTTCTAACAAATAAATACGACTACTACTATCAGCAAGATAGTTGTTTGTCCAAGTCGCACCGCCAGCATCTAGCGTCGTATATTCCAGCAAATTTGCACCAGTAATGGGGTCTATTATCGCTGTATCATCAGCAGCGAATGTCCCTTCATTTTTATAGTCAAAAAAGTCACCTTGACCATTTCCGTTATAAATAAACGCTCTGACCGTACCGCCATTCGTCGTACGAAAATCACGAAACTTTTCGAGCTCATCCCAAGCATCCGGCCAACCATCGCTATCGGTATCGGCGATCGCCCCAATCTCACAGCCAACCAATGGATCACCACCATTGTCATCAAGCACAACAACCGGATCACTAGAGCCAGCGACAATATCACGGCACACAGGAATAGAAGTGGGTAAAAGTTGACGACGAATCGTTAATTGGGTTGGATTAGTGCTGAGCAGTACCACCGGAAAATTCGGATCACTTGTCCCAATCCCTTCCCCAGCCTGTCTAATATCATTACCCAAAGTATCCAACGGTAATCGTAGCGTTTGAGCAATATCAGAACGGGCTTTATCTTGGACAAAAAGCTGTCGATTTAAGACACTACCAAAAAAAGCAAGACTAATAACAAATAAGCCTATAAATAAAGAAACTAAGAGTTCAACTAACGTAAATCCTTGCTCTGAATGACAAGCGCTTTTGCATTGTTGATAAACTAAAAACTTAAAATAGAAACTGCGATTATTTGATGTCTGTGTAGATGGTTTCCACTGTATAGATGGTCTCTTCATTGTAATCAATTTGCAGTAGTATATATCTCATTGGGTTGTTGACATCTACTGTGGTGTCACAAGACACAGAGTTATCAGGGGCAACACTGGGTCTATCAGTACAAACAAATTGTGTGTATCCATAGGTTCGGCCGAGGCTGCTAATACTACTTTCATTGGTTTCACCGAGCGTCAGGGATGTTTCGAGACGTAAATTATCTAAAACTTGTTGTGATAAAGAGACAGCGCCTGTACGAATTTCATTGGTAATATTATTTTTCTGCTGTGCAACAAAAAGTGGTGAAGCAAGGGAGAAGGTAACCACAAAAATTAGCAAAGAAACAATTGACTCAATGAGTGAAAATCCCCCATGGTTTTCCACTGATGAAGATTGCTGGGATAGAAGCTTATTGAAGTAAAAAAGCATGACGTAAGGTGATGATTATGGTTTTTTTAGGAATACAACCAAGTTAATTTTTCAATGATTTCTTTGACGAATTCTTTGTAGGGCTCGCTGTCTCTATCTACAGTTTCTGTGCCTTGAAGAATGCTCTGATAATATTCATTTTGGTCTAACCATTCTTGGTAGACAGCGCGTCTCTGCTCGAATGTGAGGTTTTCGCTGTCAAAGCTATTGTCATCAATGGCTCCTGTGTTGGTTTCCGGTGTTGTATTGTTTGTGGGTGAAGTGGAAGGAACGATGACACCTTCATCTAATTGATAGTCTGGGTTGGGTTGTGGTGGAGTGTCTGTTGATGTGCCGTTGTCGTTAGATGTCGCGTTGGAGCCATTATTGCTAGGGTCGTTGGTGGTTGTTGAAGAACCTGTTGCTGCTGCGGAGCTCCCATTTGATGTATTGGTCTCGGCATCTTCTAGGGCTGCCACCACAATGTCGTCTTTGGGTTGAATGACCACGGAGTCGATCATGCCGCCTTGGAAGACTATGATTTTTCCTTCTTTTTGGCTTTTTTCGCTAATGAGAGTGATTTCTAGGTCGTCTTCTGCAATGCCAAAGGTATCGCTGACGGTGGCAATGCCGCGACTATCAAAACAAAGCTCCCAGTCCGCTAGATTCCCGATCATTTTGACGGTGTCGGGCAGGGTCATATCTTCTTGGAAGAAGGTTTTATCGTTTTGCCAGTTGGCTATAATTTCTACGGTTGTACCGGAGCTATGGGCTGTACCAATGGGTTTGCCTAGGGTCAGAGTGGCGCTGTTACTGTCAGTTGTGAGAACCACATTTTCTGTTTCATCATCGCCAATTTTGAGGCGATCGCCTGCCGCAAAGCCTTGTGTAGAAACAACAGCTAATTGATTGCTATCCGTGGCAATAGCTCCGGTCAGTACTGTCGTATTTGGATCGCAGCTACGGGTATCTGAAGCTTGGACAATAAATGAATGCTCTGGATTACTGGGATTCGGTTGAATACGCAGCGCAGAAGTGGTGGCGATCGCCCGCGATCGCCCTTGAGAAAAAATACCAGCCGCCTGATACGTACCGTTTTGTAAAGGCTTGTTTGCCCACATTATTAAAGGAGTCGTGATAGCCGAAAGAATGCCAATAATGGCAAGAGCCGCTAACAGTTCCAATATTGTGAAACCTTGGTCTTGGGTGTTATTCATGATCCTGCAAATCTAAAATCTAGAATCTAATTACAAAAGAATACTCACCCTTGACAAAGCAATGACAGCAAGGGTTTAGAGGAAAGGAGCAAAGGGAAATTACCAAGTTTTGAAAACAGACTATGATGCCTAGGAAGCCATGCGTGCGGCAACAGAATGACGTAAATTGGTGGCAATACGGGGACAAGCACCACCTTGACCTGTAGTCGGCAAATCAATATTGCGAGTGACTTCGACACGGGAAGTAGAACCGTTGATTGTACCCTCCACAACAAATGTGCCTTGGCGAAGACCAGCATCATATTTATAGGCCACAAGACGATAACTGCCGTCCTGCACCTGACCAGAAAATAAATCCGTTGGAATGGCATCAGGGGCGGTAACCGTTGCACCACAACTGAGTGAACCCGTTGACCACCCATTGATCCCTGCACTCGCATCAAAACTTTGAGTCAGTAACCCCCGGTTCTGTGTCTGAATTAACCTGTTGAAGACACGAGCTAAACCAGCCTCAGCAATTCCCATACTTTGGGCATCATGTAAGGCTTGCTGGGCTTGCTGTTCAGAAGAATAACCGGCAGCAATAATACTAGAACAGGTAACAAGGGAAACAATACCAAAGCCATTAATCCAACTAGATGGAACCAACTCCGGCGGCTTAACATTAACTTTGGAGGAAGACTTGCGATGCGTCTGAGATGTCTTGTGAAATGAAGTAGTATTCATGGCGATCTGCGAGTAGTTTTGATGGCCACAACACACTATCTATCATCTGTAACAATAGAGATAGGTTAAATTGAGCCAAAAAATGAATAGTTGGTAGATGCAGATCGTTTTCTTGTCCTTAAGTGTAATCCTAAATAGGAGAGATAACGGTAAGTAAATTCTCGGTATTTGAAGAATTTTGGATAAAGCTTGGGATGGTAATTTAAAGTTGCAGTAAAGTTCCTTGACGATGATCGACTACATCTCGGATATTGATGTGTTGGCCATCAAACGCAAATAGATTGTTTTGTCTGTAAAGTGCTCCTGTTCAGGGGCATACGTCGTTAACGCAGGGACATAGTTAGGTGAAAACATTGTGTATTTTTACATCTTAGATATTTTGCTGCCGGAAAAGATCGAAAGCTGTATTGTTTTTTCTCCCAAAGATTTTGCACTTATGGAGCTGAATAAAAGTTGAGAAGGGCGAATTCATAAATCAGTAAATAGCAGTGGTGTCTGGTATGTGGATTTTTGCTTGTCATTTGAAATGTGATGATTGCATTGGGGCAGTTATGTTGTGAGATCCGGTTACGTCTGTAAGCTGTCAATTTTGTATCTTGTTGATTTGATTTGTTGATAAATTCTTCTGGCTAGGGCGATCGCCGACTCATCTCATCCATAAAATCTTCCCCACGGCAGATTCATTACTGGCCGAAAGAAAAGTCAAATTTTGGGATAATATGGGGCTTATTTTCCCAAACTGACCAGAGAAACTTACACCATGCCCTTTAGAGAAATGCCTCGCCGCACTAAAATCGTTGCAACCATTGGTCCTGCGACGAGTAAACCCGATGTTTTGCGCGAACTCATCGAAGCGGGAGCAACCACTCTACGGCTAAACTTTTCCCATGGCACCCATGACGATCACCAACGCAATATTCGTCTCATTCGCCAAACCGCCTTTGAGCTAAACTGTCCCGTCGGAATTCTTCAGGATTTACAAGGCCCTAAAATTCGTTTAGGGAAATACGAAAAAGGATCCATTCGCCTCAAGAAAAATGATCCCTATATCCTCACAAGCCGCAAAGTCCCCTGTACCCAAGAAGTCGGTTATATCAGCTACAAAAGTCTAGCGGCAGAAGTGCCCGAAGGTGCCACAATTTTGCTCGATGACGGCAAGGTTGAAATGCGCGTCGAAAAAGTCGATGTGGAAGCCGAAAATCTCCATTGCCGTGTCGTGGTCGGCGGCAAACTTTCTAATAATAAAGGTGTAAACTTTCCCGGTGTCTATCTATCGGTTAAAGCATTAACAGAAAAAGACCGCGAAGACTTGATGTTTGGCCTTGACCAGGGTGTTGATTGGGTGGCGCTCAGTTTTGTTCGTAACCCCCAAGATGTCCTTGAAATTAAAGACATCATCGCTAGCACTGGTAAAAATGTGCCTGTGATTGTCAAAATTGAAAAACATGAGGCGATCGAGCAAATGGATGCCATCCTTTCCCTCTCCGATGGGGTGATGGTGGCTCGCGGTGACCTCGGTGTAGAGCTACCCGCCGAAGAAGTACCTCTCCTTCAGAAAAAGCTCATTGCCACAGCTAATCGCCTTGGTATTCCCGTCATTACGGCGACACAGATGCTCGATAGCATGGCGAATAACCCCCGTCCGACCCGCGCAGAAGTTTCAGATGTTGCCAATGCAATTCTAGATGGTACAGATGCTGTCATGCTTTCGAATGAAACAGCTGTTGGTGAATATCCCGTTGAAGCTGTCGCAACCATGGCCACGATCGCCAAACGTATCGAACAAGAGCCCGATGCCATTCGCCGTCAACCTTCCGACAAAAAATCTATCCCCAATGCAATTTCGGCAGCAGTGAGCCATATCTCTACCCAGCTCGATGCAACGGCAATTATGACCCTAACGAAGTCGGGAGCCACAGCGCGTAATGTCTCAAAATTCCGGCCATCTACACCAATTTTGGCCGTCACTCCCCATGTTGATGTGGCCCGTCGTTTACAGCTAGTTTGGGGGGCGCAACCTCTCCTCGTTATGGATTCGCCATCCACAACCCAAACGTTCCGAGCCGCGATTAACGTTGCCCAAGAAAATGATCTCCTCAAAGAAGGTGATCTTGTGGTGATGACCGCCGGAACCCTACAGGGGGTCTCCGGGTCTACGGATTTGGTAAAAGTCGAAATGGTACAGGCCGTCCTCGGTGCAGGTATTGGTGTCGGCCAAGGGTCGGCGAGTGGCCGTGCCCGGGTGGTGAAAGCCAACCAAGAAATTAATGATTTTAGTATCGGTGAAATTTTAGTCGCTGCTTCTACCGATGCGACTCACATTGACATGATCCGTAAAGCCAGCGGCCTTGTCATTGAGGACGGTAGCCAAAATTGCCATGCTGCCACCATTGGCATGCGCCTTGGGATCCCGGTTATTGTTGGCTTTAGTGATGCAACGACTTTGATTCGAGATGGCGGTATTATTTCCATCGACGCTCGGCGAGGTACTGTTTACTCTGGGGTCAATGTGTCTTTAGGGGATGCGACTTCAACAGGCTCTGCTATGTCTTTGACCTAGGGCTAGGGAGAGAATTTGTTTGTCTCTTGGGTGTTGTCGATGGGAAAAGATGACAGGGTGACAGGGTGATGGGGTGACCAAGTGAGAGGATCAATTTTGCTCGTTCACCTGTTTTGAGGCATGGTGTCACTATTTTGTGGTGTTTCAGATTTTTGGGGCAGAACCTCTCGGTTATGTCTCCTGTCTCTATCGCCCTGTCGCCGTGTCTTTGGGTTGCTATATCCTTTGGTTTTTCTCCTTTGCAAACTCATACAAAGATTATTGAGTAATTGCGGTTAAGCCGAAAAATAGTGAGCTATTCTAAGCGGAAGCGGGTCAAGATTTAAATCAAAATTATGCGGCAGTTAAATTTTTTATTGTTTTTCGCACTGTGCTTGGGACTGGCTCTTTTTAGTATTGAAAATACGCAAACGGCTGCGATTAATCTGATTCCCGGTGTGCAAATTGAAGCGCCTTTGTCTATTGAGCTGTTGCTTGCGGTTGGCACGGGGGCAATGTTGGCTTGGATTTTTAGTCTCTGGGATCAGCTGCAACGGCAAATTGAATCTTGGAAAGCCCAGCGGGAATTGAAGCAGCAAAGCCGCAAAATTGAGGAGTTGGAAAAGACTTTGGCGGAATTGCAAACGGAGACGGAAGGTGAAGCTCTTGAGTTAGAGGAAGAGCCTCAATCTACTCAAGAAGAAACAGAATCGTTGTCTTTAGCTAGTGCTGAGGATATGGATGGCGATCGCCCAGAGGAGGAGTCGGAGTCGACGACGGACAACCAAGCTGAAAATCACGAAAATGGTTCTAGTGCCGCGCCAGATTAGTCAGGTGGGTAATGGTAGTCGTATGTTTTAAGGAAGTCTATGGCCAATAAAGCTCAAGAGGCGATCGCCACCCTGATTAACCTTGCCCAAGAGGGAGAGATAGACCCATGGGATGTGCAGGTGATCGATGTAATCGATCAATTTTTGAGTGAATTGGGATTGACGGGGCGCGCGGAGGATGTGGCGGTGGCGGATCTCGATTTACCCCAATCGGGGCAGACTTTTCTGTGGGCATCGAAATTAGTGTTATTGAAAGCCGATACCTTGGAGAGTTTGACCGCCATTGAAGAAGAGCTGCAAGAAGATGACTTTCTCGAAGAATGGGACGAAGCAAATGGCAGACGATTACCCCTCAAATTAGAAAAACATATTCGTCGTCGTGCCTCTGCACCGCCACCAAAACGCCGTCGCGTTACATTGCAAGAATTTATTATTCAAATTCAGCAGATCGCCAATGAAATTGAGGATCATGTGCCTAAACAACGGGTCAAACGTCCTCGCAAAATG
Source organism: [Limnothrix rosea] IAM M-220 (assembly GCF_001904615.1). Lineage (NCBI taxonomy): Bacteria > Bacillati > Cyanobacteriota > Cyanophyceae > Chroococcales > Geminocystaceae > Picosynechococcus > [Limnothrix rosea] IAM M-220. The sequence continues at coordinate 45,887 of NZ_MRBY01000008.1, read as the reverse complement.
TCGAATAAAGCCGCGATTAAACAGATTACGCAGCTTGCCCACGATGAAAATTTAACGGAACTGGCCGCCCAACTGGAGCAATTTTTCCAGACACGATCGCCGGATAAACCAGATACACCGATTGTCATTGAACTGAATGAAGTGGTTACCCAATGGCTCGCCTATAAAGAAGCCAATGAGTTTTTCCCAGAAGAAATTACCCGCCAACAACACCGCCACGAAAAGGTGGGGATTTTTTGGGCATTACTGCTTTTGTCCGCCCAGTCAAAAGTTGAATTATTACAGGACGATTTCTATGCGCCGATTTTGGTGCGCCCCCTGTATCCTGACCTGTCTGAGCCAACGGATAAAGGGGCGATCGCCTCAACAATTGCGCCATAACCAACTATGTATTTTTTACGCCAACGGTACAGAAAAATTGCCCATCATAGGGGCTTTCTTCGGCAACGGTTTGGATCTCTAAAAATCCAGCTTTCCCTAGCATCGCCTCCACTTCATGGGGATCATAGGCTTGAAAACCGTAGTTTGTTGCTTGGGTTTTTTCGAGAAATTGTTTGTTGTTGTAGGTGATCACCAGCTTGCCCGCAGGTTTCAGGACTCGCCGACAGGAGGCTAAAACTTGTGCTGGTTTTGACCAAAAATACAGGGTGTTAACGGTCATAATGCGGTCAAAAGCTGCGTCGGCAAAAGGGATATTTTCGCCAGATGCTTGGGCAATTTGTAGTCGATCCGATTGCAATGTCTCTTTAAAACGTCTTTTGGCAAAATCAACGGCGGCGATCGCCGGATCAATCCCTGAGACTTTGAGGGTGCTCTCAGCCGCCAGACAACAACTAATGAGATCACCACCACCAAACCCAATTTCTAGAATATGGTGATTTTTTGCTAAAGCCAATTGCTGGAATGTTAAATCGTTCATTGCCCGATTACTACGATTGAGAATACGTAGCAGCACCTGACCAAACCAGCCAGCAGGATGCCCCAATTGCTTAGCCAGATAGGCTTTGAGAAAATTAGCCATGATCTGAACTTACTCCGCAATGTCACCTATTTAAAGATAAAGGAACCTGATTATTATTGTCATCTTTGTTAAGATCTATTGATATCTTGGGCAATGAAATTTTGAAAATGCTATAAATAATGTAACGGTTGATACAGTTCAGCTGTCAGATATTAAGTAAGGAGCGTAGCAAAAATGGCAATTCGCGATAAGCAACGTAACGGAACTCTTTCCGCAATGCAGCGAGTTTGGGCAAGACAAGTGCTCAAGCAGCAGGCTCAGAAGGGCGGTGATTGTGACAGCATTGATTGTAAAGAGGCCAAAGAGTACCTCAAAAATTATTAATCTCAAGTGTTGCCGACTGAAGCCTGTGGGCTGGTTAGGGTAACGATCTCATTTCGATTTCAATAATATTTATGCTTTCTTGCGGGGATGTTTCATGTTGAGACGTTTCCGCTTTTTTTTGGCGATCGCCTAAGGGGTCGAAGTTTGGGTCAAGCAAAATCTGTAATCATCACACGGTGTGGGGACGATGGAGAGAAAAAATGGTGGGCTGATAATTTTTGCTGCTTTTTTTGGATGTGCTTCCTGCGAGATATGGTGAAAGGGGAATTTTCTTCGTCCATAAATTTTGGTGAGAACGGGATGAATAGCAGGCTAGTTTCTCCGCGTCTCCTTGTCACCCTTTTTCTAAAAAACTCTGAAGACAAATTTTAACCACATGTCTATATTTTTTTGTGATCCCATTGATCGATGGCAATGGCGTAGTTTACGCAGAGATCCGGACTTTATTTGCTTTGCGATCACCGGGTGATAGTACCAATACTGGTGATTGGTGGATGCGTAGCAGTCGAAAGGTGAGGTAGATACAAACCGTTGCCATATGGCCTGTTAATGCTGCCCATAATAGGTTTTCACTTTGGTAGTAATTGGCAAAATAAGTGAGTGGTAAAAAGCCGCAGACAAAACCCAATAAGGCACCGTTGCGGAGGGTGACACCGTCTTTAATACCGCTGAAGTAGCTCTCCAACATAAAGGCGATCGCATTAAGGCTGAGCAACGGAATGAGCCAAATTGCGGAACGTTGCATCATTTGGGTGACGTTGGCGTGGTTGGTCAATATTTTAAAAATAATGTGGGGAAAAAATACGGTCACTAGGGCAAATCCAAGGGCGATCGCCAGTCCTGTGAGCAGAGCGACTTTCAGTACCGACATGATTTTATCTGTTTGTTTTTGCCCGTGAAAATTGCCGATTAATGTTTGGGAAGTCATGCCCACCCCTTGTACGGTAAATTGGCTCAACAGGGCAATCTGTAAGAGCAAACCGTTTTCTGCTAGCAGCTCTGTTCCAAAGGAGGCACTGAGGTTGGTGAAAATCGCGTAGGAGGAAATCCAGCTGAAATAGCGAATCAGCATATTACCTTTGAGAGCAAGGGTGCGGGATAGGTCATTACCCTTAAAAATCTGTGACCATGCTGTCTTAAAAAATTGCCATTTCGTCGTGAAGGCGATCGCCACCAGCCCGATAAACAAGGCTAGATATTGACTGATAGCCGTCGCTAATCCGGCACCTGTGCTTTCCCAACCCCACTGCACAATCATCAAATAGTCGAATAGGACATTGCTGCCATTGCCCACAAAAGACATCAGCAAGACAATCCAGTTCAGCTCTCGGCCAAGGAACCAGCCAATCACCACAAAATTTAGTAAAACAGCTGGCGCACCCCAAATACGAGCATTGAAATAGTCCAGTCCTGCTAGCTCCATTTCTGGCGAACCGGACAACAGCGCAAACCCAAATCTGTGGATGGGATATTGAAATAGCAACATCACGGCGGCGATCGCCAGAGCCATCAGACCACACCGCAAAATGACAACCAACATCGCCGCTTGGTCATCTTTGCCCACCGCATTAGCCGTCAGACTGTTAGTGCTATTCCGTAGAAACTTCAGAATACGGTAGAGATAGTCAAATAAAATACCGCCTAAAATGACCCCAGCAAGGTAGTTGATATTTTCGAGATGACCCAAAAATGCCGAGTCCACAAGACTGGCGAGGGGAATCATCATATTCGATAAAATACCGACAACGGCAAGTCGGTAGAAGCGCGGGAGAAAACTACGATGTTGAGCTGGGATCAGAAACGCCATAAATAGTTCGCAAGAACAACCTTAGGAGAAGAGCACATTAACAAGAGCTTAACAATTCTAAATTATCATTTGTCACTTACTAGTAATGTTCTTACCATCCAAGCAAAAAGGTGAACAATGTGTTTGGCGCAAAAATGATGATGACCATTGGCCTTTTGTCCGGCGATCGCCGAAGTGATTTCTAGAAATTTCAAACCAGAATAAAATATTCCCCCCTTAGAAGAGGTCGAAATTAGAGTCTCCGTGAACGACGCAACCTACAGCATCCCTGACCTTTTAGGAGCACCTTTCCCCGGGAAGAACATAAATTGTCAATTGTCTTTAAAATTTATTCGACATCACTAAATCTTTGATCAAAATTGTCTGAGAAAAGTTCTTTTAAGCTGTCGTCGAGGACAATAGCTCAAAAAATTGTGCCTCATCTAACTCTGTTACACCAAGTGTTCTCGCTTTTTCGAGTTTTGAACCTGCATTTTCTCCCGCTAAAAGATAATCGGTTTTTTTGCTCACTGAGCTGGTGACTTTGCCGCCTGCTGCTTTAATTTTGTCCGCTGCTTCAGAACGTTTCAAAGTGGGTAGAGTGCCGGTAATCACGAAGGTTTTACCCGCAATGCTGCTATTCGTTTGTACCGGAGCCGTTTGGGTAGCCTCAAAGGTTAAACCCGCATTTTGTAGCGCTGCAATGAGCTGTTGGTTTGCTTCCACTCGGAACCAATCCACCACAGACTGGGCGATTTCTTCCCCAATACCATAGACTCCCTGTAACTTTGCGAAAGTTGCTGTTTGAAGCTTGTCTAAGGTGGGAAAATTTTGGGTCAAAATCTCGGCATTCACTTTCCCCACAAACCGAATCCCTAATCCGTAAATTACTCGCGCATAATCTTGGGACTTTGACGCGGCGATCGCCGCCACTAGTTTCTCAGCAGATCGTTGACCCATGCGAGGCAGAGCCATAATTTCCTCGACGGTAAGGTTATAGATGTCTGCAATGGAATTAACGAGATTGTGTTCCAGCAGTAAAATCACATTTTTTTCGCCTAAACCTTGAATATCGAGGGCATTGCGGGAAGCCCAGTGAACTAGAGATCCACGCAAAATTGCTGGGCAAGAACTATTGACGCACCGTAATACCGCTTCACCTTGGGGACGAATCAAAGTAGAGCCACATTCTGGACAAGTGGTAGGCATTTCGTAGGGTTCAGTTGCTGCCGGGCGTAGCTCTGGCAATACTCGCAATACCTCTGGGATAATTTCTCCAGCCTTACGAATCACGACAGTATCCCCAAGGCGAATGTCTAATTCTTTAACCCGATCTTCGTTGTGTAAGGTTGCCCTTTGGACAGTGGTTCCCGCTAATTGCACAGGTTCCATGACTGCCATTGGGGTCACTGCGCCAGTTCTGCCGACATTGACGATAATGTCTTTAACCACCGTGGGTGCTTCCTCCGCTGCATACTTGAGGGCGATCGCCCAGCGGGGAAATTTTTGTGTAAAACCCAATTCTTGTTGTAGAGAAAAATCATTCAGTTTCACCACCGCGCCATCGGTTAAATAGGGGAGTTTTTTTCGCTCTTCATCCCAACTGTCGAAGTAATCTTGCACTGCCTGTAAATCAACGCAGAGATCCCGATTTGGATTCACCCGAAATCCCATATTTTGTAAAAATTCTAGGGCTTCCCATTGAGTGGTGGGCAACTCAAAACCTTCGGCATCGGGAATATGCAATGTGTAGGCAAAAAAGTCTAATTTGCGCTCCGCCACAATGCGCGAGTCCAATTGCCTTAAGGTTCCAGCAGCGGCATTTCGAGGATTTGCAAAAAGGTTTTCGCCAGCCTTTTCTCGTTCTTGGTTAATCTCTTCAAAGGTATCTAAGGGCAAAAACGCTTCGCCCCGCACCTCAACTCTTGGCGGTGGATTGTCAAGATTTAACCGCAACGGAATCGTTCGAATAGTGCGAATATTTTGAGTGATTTCTTCCCCGGTCACCCCATCACCACGCGTTGCCCCTCGCACCAAAAGACCATCTTCATAGGTTAGGGCGATCGCCGAGCCATCGATTTTCAGCTCGCAAACATAGCCTGAATGTTCTGGAGTTTCGCCTTCAAGTGCCCGTTGCCACTTCTGTTCCCACTGCTGCAGTTCCTCAAAATCAAAAGCATTTTCCAGACTATACAGCGGAATATTATGCTTCACACTGACAAACTGAGCCGCCGGGCGATCGCCGACCCGTTGAGTCGGACTATCCGGTGTAATCAGCAGCGGATATTCTTTTTCTAACCCTTCTAATTCCCGGTAGAGTTTGTCATAAACCGAGTCCTCCATGATCGGATTATCCAAAACATAGTAGGCATAGGCGGCTTTCTGGAGCTGCGATCGCAATTGATTTAAACGGTGTTCAATAGTCATCCAACATTAAATAAACAACAAAAAAATAAACAACAAAACAGACATTACATCGGCAAACATGACATCACAAATTAGTGATAGCGACTTTGAGAGCAGAGATAACCATAACCCCGCACCAGCCAGAACAACCCCGCTACTAACAAAGTTAAGCAAAAGCTATTAATGATAAATGAAATTTATATTTTAACCATCTATCAATATTTTTGAATTATAGATATGCTGGGAGGCAAGTAAGAAAAGAGATGTAAGTTGAGGTTAAAAATGTTTTACCCCCTTCAAGTTTTAAGTGGTTTTACGAAACTAATCTTCTCTGCAAACACCATATCTCAATCAGTGTTAGACCAATGTCGCCAGTGGTTAGATGGAGTCGAAATAAAAAATGCTAGGGTGGCTCATTTTCTATGCCAACTCATTCCGATGCAATGCCCTTTCGCACGCGATATTGAATGTTTTGGCCTAACGCTTCATATTCCCCCGCTATGCAAATTAAATCCTTTATATGAAGAAGTCGTGAGCTTGCGATTTCGAGCCCTCTGTTATTTGTCTGATACTTGCCAAGAAGATGTGCGTCGGTATTGCTAAAGGTATTGGGAGCAATCTTTAAGTAATGGTGCTGACCAAAAAATATCGAGCATCATTGCAAGATGGGAACTTAGCCCCGTCGTAAAAAAGCAAACAAGCAGTCTGTTGATTTAGCTATTTGTTCGCAGAGGATCGGGGCATGGTGAGCCGGTTTTTGTCGCTATGATTGTGCTTCAAAATCTTACCTAACGTCAGTTATGGATAAGAATGTAGCCAAAATTCTTTAGAGAAAAGGAGACACGGAGAGGGAGAGACAGGGGGAAGCAACGAAAATTTGCATTTTTTGAAAGCGAGGATTGTTTGCATAAAAACATCTCCCTCTCTCTCGCTCTCCCATTCACCGCGTCGTACTTCCGAGCATGCTTAAGCAAAACTCACGTTACCTAAGGTGGCAGTTCCAGCTATTGGGTACAGTCGAGAAAAGTCGGTAGAGAGTCGGTTCTATTCGGTTGTGGCAGAGGTAGAAGTATTGACTTCTGGAGTAGGCTTTGCCGTGGTGTTTTCCATATTTTCAATGACTTCTAGTTCTGTTTGATCAAAGACTGCCATTTCTTTAATTTGATCGCGATATTTTGCAGGGGCTAATGTAATTGCTGTGGTGAAGAGGGGTTTTGCCTGAGCGTCTTTGCCCTGATCCTTTAAGACCATCGCCTTGGCTAAAACGGGACGAAAATCGGTGCGATTAATGGCTGCTGCTTGTTCGTAAATGGCGATCGCCTCAGTGGTGCGTTCTTGATCCACATAGATTTGACCGAGCATCAGCTGAATGGAGGTAACCTTTTCGGGGTCAATTTCGATGGTTTGATCTTCTTGGGGCTTGCCCATATCCTTGAGGGTCTGTTGCAGTAAACCGATGGCACCTTCAGGGCGATTTTGCTCAAGCATCAAATCCACCATGCCTTGTAAAGCTTTGACATTAGTCGGATCTAATAAAAGAATCTTTTTAAACTCTGCTGCTGCCCCTTCGTAGTCCTTCGCCCTTTGCTTCACCTGACCGAGCAAAATGGCATAGTCTTCGTTGCCTTGATTAAGCTGTGCCAACTGATCTAAGGGAGCAACCGCGCCGCTAATATCACCTAACTGCAAACGAGTATCAAGTAAACCACGCAATGCTTTTTCGTTATTCGGTTCTTTCTGAAGCCACACTTCATAGCTCTGGGCTTCTTTTTCTAAAACGGCGATCGCCGGATCCTCTACCGTTTCGTTAAGTTGCGCTTCTGTCGCCGCCGCAATACGTTTTTCCATCACCCACTGATCAAATCTGGGCAGGAAGAACAAGACCCCTGCCATCAGGAGCAATAAACCTGAAACGCCGTAGACCCAAGGGTGGGGACGGTAATACTTTTCGACGACTTTGCTTGTCATGGCTGGGCAATAATGTAAAGGACAACGGGGGCGTAGATAGCGAAAACTTAGCAGAAAATCCAATAACTTGGGAAAATTCTATCTAAATTTTGCTGATTTATCATCTCTGTCACTGCATTGAGTACAATAGGCAGGCGCTGGAAGGTCTTTACCCTTGGATTCCCTGAGTTCTAAAGGTTTACCCCTATCCTATCGCTCATTAGGGCGATCGCCCCCGCCGCTGTCTACAGTAAAACGATCTAGACAGCCATTTTTGTTGTTAGCCCTTACTTGTTGAGAAACTTTGGATAAGCCCGTGTCTGAATCTACCCATCTACCTGCATCGAGTTCCCCCACCAAACCCGTACTCGCTTCAGATGAGCCGAAACAGCGTAACCATCCCATTCCGCCTGCTAGCCACCCCCGTCAATATCGTGCGATCGGCATTGTGCGCGGCAAATATACGCCCGACGAAGCCGAGCAGCTCAGTAAAGGCAACATTAAAACAACTGACGGTGATATCGAAGCCGTTCTTCTCGGACGTGTGATCAGCCTCGTTAAAAATCACATCGACCTAGAGCAAGAACATGTTTGGGTTGTTTATCCTCGCACTCGCCAAGATGACAATCATCTCCATCTCCAAATTTTGGGTGTGTGGGAACCAGAAAATCTCGATGACGAAGTTGACCCCGAAACTGATGAGGATGTCCCTAGTAGCGAAGAAGTGGAAGATGGCTATTTTTCTATTCGTGGCCAAGTGATTTTCTACGACGCAGAGTCTAAAAAAGTAATTGTCAAAATCCGTCAGTCGCCAAAAAAAGAAGGGGAAAAGCCCAAGTTCTTTAAGGTTCAGCTCCATGGTGCGCTGCCGGAACGTCCAGTCAATCATTTTTATGATTTAACGGCCAAGCTCATTGATAATGTGCTGAATATCCAGACCTGCGAAGATATTGGTTTAATTCGCAATAATCGTAAAAAATCCGGTGGTCGTCGCTTTAACAATAAGTTTAAAGGGAAGCCCCAAATTCCAGGACAAGGTGACGGTAAAGCGTCTGGTTCAACCGCCCGCGCTCGTCCTGTCCCCCGTCCTAAGCCAAAAACTGAGGACTAGATTTGCAAAGTTAAGTCCTGAGGCCTTCACTAACAACTCCTGACCTCCCAGCAATAACAAATTGTTGGGAGATTTTTTTATGGATTGGCTTTGTCGAAATCGGGCGATCGCCTTTTGATCATCGTCATTGTCAGCAGAATTAGTCGGGATTGAACAGGTTAAATCGAGGCAGGATAAGGCTTTAAAGTCCATTAGATGTCTTAACTTTAATGGCCTTGAGCATATTTTATTTATTTGGCAAGGATGGGACTCTTTACACAATATTCAAAGTTCGAAAAAAAGTCTCAAAAAAAATTCACAATTTATATATTTCCCCGCCAAAATCAGGATGACAATGGGAAAGTATTTTGTTTGTGATTGTGTCTGTTTTTTCTGGGTGGATCAACATGTTTAAAAAAATTTGGGTGAGTCTTTCTACCATGGCGATCGCCACCACATCGATGTGGATATCGATACCTATATGGGCTCAAGTCCAACCCGGGGGAAATTCATATCAAGATTTGATTCAGGTTTTAGACTGTCCTGATGACCTTTCCTCCTATGGCGACTATTACGATTCTGGTTATTGGTTGGGTGGGGATTTGTGTGGCAAATATGGCGTTGCAGGATATCGGGTATACTCCTATCCGCATTGGTATATTTGGGCCAATAAAATTCCCCCGTCAGCTTCTGCCTATGGAGATTATGGTGGTTTACTCCAAATCCTATATTGTCCACAGGATTTACCGGAGTATGGCTACTACCATGACTATGGCTATGGGGATAGTCGCCGATGGTGTAACACCTTTGCGACTGAAGGATATTGGGTATATTCCTACCCCGACTGGTATATCTGGTCTTTTTCCAACAAATAGATACTGCTAAAGAATCAATTCATCTTTAGAAATGGGGGAGACGCGCAGATAGGGCGATAGGGAGAAATTTGCTTTTTACTAAATGCCCACCTAGGCCTTCTCGATATTCATGGCCTCAGGCCATCTCCCTCCCCTTCGCGGTGTCACCATTGCAGGTTCTAGTTTTGTTGTCTGAATGTTAGGGGTTTATTTTGACTGACGGCGATCGCCCCTTTCCTGTGGTAGGGATAGTACCTTACATAACTTTAAAAGTCTCGAAATCCGTAAATCCCTTCGCCATAATTGAAGCATGGGTAGTGGAGTGCCGTGCTCGTAACGGTCCCAAATTTTTGTGGTGGAAATGAATCATGTTTAAAACAATTTCGACTAAGCTTTCTGTTGCGGCGATCGCCACAGTAACAGCCTTTACATCTGTCATGCCTGCCGTCGCCTCCCCCTCTGTTAACGGACGTTACTCAGAGTTGATCCAGAAAATGAACTGTCCCCAAGCTCGTGATGAGTATGGCAGCTACAACCATTACGGGTATTGGGAAGGAAACGACTATATCTGTGGCGATCAATATGCCGAAGAAGGCTATTGGGTTTATGAATATCCCTACTGGTATGTCTGGAATAATGACAACCAAGCTCAGAGTGCCCGTGCATCAGTCAACGGACGCTATGAAGATTTAGTACAAACTATTTATTGTCCTCGCGCAGAAGCTGAGTACGGCAGTTTCAATAACTATGGCTACTGGGAAGGAGGAGACTATATCTGCGGCGATCAGTATGCCGAAGAAGGCTATTGGGTTTATGATTTTCCAACCTGGTATGTTTGGCGCTATGACAATAGAACCGACGATGCCGCCATTGACAATCTCGCGACGGTGAATGGTAAATATACTGAGCTAGCTCAAGTTCTTACCTGCTATGAAGATGGTGATACCTATGGCGAGTACTATGACTATGGTTACTGGAGTGGCGGTAGCTGGTGTGGCGAGTATGGCGCTGAAGGTTATTGGGTATATGTTTATCCCGATTGGTACATTTGGGAACGTGAAGTCAGATAAGTAAATGACTCACTCGTTTTCCTGTCCAGCGAGCAAGAATAATAATCGACAATATGCAGCCATGATGGGGCTTATAGTCGTGGTCGGCAAGATTAGTGGGGGTTGTAACATGTTTAAACCCCCATATTACTCCGTGGAGATTTTGCTAAATTAAATCCACTCTTCTTCGGGATCAACTCCCGCTAAAGCTGGTTCAGAGTCTTCTGGCGTTATGTCTTGATCATGAGTCTCACCGTCAGTACTAATGTCGCGATCGCCGGACTCTGGCAATTCATTGTCAACCGAAACTGGTGTTGCTTCAAATTCATCTAGATCCTCATCAAGCCAGTTACTTGTTTCTGGGACTTCCTCGTCTTCTGTCGGGGCGATCGCCTCCATTGTTGCCCCAGAGTCATTCGTTGCCATGGCAGATGTTGTCTCACCTAGATCAGTCACCGACTCTGTTGCTACTTCAATCACAGGCTCAGATTCCGATGACACCTCAGATCTGTCGTCGTCGGTAAGCTCTGCTACCGAGATAATCTCCGGCTCCTGCGGTGCAACATCCTCCGGTAGATCTGTTTCTGACATGGTTTCTGCAACAACAGTAGTAAGAACTCCTACCTCTGAACTGTTATCGATCTTTAGAGTCTCCTGTGGCTCAACCACCTCAACAGGAGAGTTGGTGTCAGTGAGTTTTTCCGCCTTTGTGAAAATGAGCACCTCATCAACGCAGTCTGCAATGATGCGATCGCCATCCGCAAAATCAGCCTCCAAAATTTTTGTAGAAATGGGGTTTTCTAGCTCCCGCTGAATAGCACGCTTTAGAGGCCTTGCCCCAAAGGTTGGCTCATAACCAGCTTCAACCACATGATCGAGAGCCGCATCGGTCAGCTCTAAGGAAATCTTTTGCTCTGCCAGTAACTTCTCAATGCGCTTAATTTGGAGCTTAACAATTTCTTTTAGCTCATCTCGTTTGAGAGTATGGAAAATAATCAGCTCATCAATCCGATTTAAAAACTCAGGCCGGAAACGCTTGCGCAACGAACCCTTTACCTTCTGCTGCATCTGGTCGTATTTCGTGTCGTCTCCCGAAAGATTTAGGATAAATTCACTACCGATATTACTGGTCATCACAATGATCGTATTGCGGAAATCCACCGTGCGACCTTGGGAATCGGTGATGCGACCATCATCGAGCACCTGCAACAAAATATTGAAAACATCCTTATGGGCTTTTTCCACCTCATCCAGTAATACCACCGAATAAGGACGACGACGCACCGCTTCAGATAACTGCCCCCCTTCTTCATAGCCCACATATCCCGGAGGCGCACCAATTAACCGGGAAACGGCATGCTTCTCCATATATTCCGACATGTCGATGCGCACCATGGCATCTTCGCTGTCAAAGAGAAAAGCCGCCAATGCCCGTGCCAACTCTGTTTTACCGACACCCGTTGGCCCCATAAACATAAAAGAACCAATGGGACGACTGGGATCTTTCATGCCAGCCCTTGCCCGACGAATTGCCGCCGCAACCGCTTCAACGGCTTCCTGTTGACCGATTACACGTTTGTGGAGGTGGCCTTCTAGTTGGAGTAGTTTTTGTCGCTCAGATTCCATTAATCGATTGACTGGAATGCCTGTCCACCGTGCCACAATTTCTGCAATATCAGATTCGGTGACTTGCTCTCGTAACATAGCATCACCCGCCGCCTGAATCGCCAATAGCTTTTCTTCTTTGGCGGTCATCTCTTCCTGCAACCCTTCAAGGCGACCGTACTTGAGTTGAGCCGCTTTGTTGAGGTCATAGGCTCGTTCTGCCTGTTCGATTTGGAGGCGGAGTTGCTCCTCTTCTTCCTTTAGCTCATTAATTTCGTCAATCAAATTTTTCTCGGCAAGCCATTGGGAAGAGAGGTCTTTTTGCTGCACTTCCAGTTCCCCAATTTCTTCGTCAATGCGCTCTAGTCGTTCTTTTGAGGCTAGATAGGCCGGAGAATTTGCGCCAAGTTGTTCTTCGCCTTTAAGGGATAATTGCTCCATTTGCAACTGCATTAGACGACGGTCAATGATTTCTAGTTCAACGGGCTTGGAGGTGATTTCCATTTTGAGCTTGGCCGCAGCTTCATCGACGAGATCGATCGCCTTATCTGGGAGAAAGCGATCAGTAATATAGCGGTTTGATAGGGTCGCCGCGGCAACTAATGCGGAGTCGGTAATATTCACACCGTGGTGACGCTCATAGCGTTCCTTTAAGCCCCGTAAAATTGAAATGGTGTCTTCGGCGGTGGGCTGTTTGACGAGAACTTGCTGGAAACGTCGTTCTAGGGCTGGGTCTTTTTCAATATTTTTGCGGAATTCGTCGAGGGTTGTCGCGCCAATACACCGTAGTTCTCCCCGCGCCAACATTGGTTTGAGTAAGTTGCCGGCATCCATGGTGCCATTGCCGCCACCTGCACCGACAACGGTATGGACTTCGTCGATAAAAAGAATAATTTGGCCATCAGAATGGGTGACTTCTTTGAGGACAGAGCGTAAACGGGCTTCAAATTCACCGCGATATTTTGCTCCGGCAATCAATGACCCCATATCAAGGGACATCAGTTGGCGGTCTTTCAGGGATTCGGGTACGTCGCCATTAACGATGCGTTGGGCTAATCCTTCGGCGATCGCCGTCTTGCCGACACCCGGCTCACCGATTAAAACAGGATTATTTTTTGAGCGGCGGGATAACACCTGAATGACCCGGCGAATTTCATCATCTCGCCCAATGACTGGATCAAGTTTGCCATCTCTGGCTTGCTCCGTTAAGTCACGACCAAATTTATTCAGAGCGCTGCGTCTGCCATCGTCGCGGCTATCGCTTGCAAAGTCTGTCTCTTCCCCCTCTGGCGTAACTTGGGGTGTGCGTACCTCTTTGATTTTTGCCTCTAGATCTTGAGGATCGAGATTAAACCCCCGTAGTACACGTCGTCCAAAGCGGTCATCCTCCGCAAAGCCCACTAACAAATGTTCGACGGCGATGAGCTGATCCTGCCAACTGACACGACAAGCTTCAGAACGATCTAACAAGGTATCAAGCTGTTGCCCAAGGTAAAGTTGGTCGCCACGCAATAATTTCGGCTGTTGCTTGGTGAAGCGCTCTGCTTGTTGCTGTAACCGTACCGGGTCAATGGTGGTTTGCTGTAAAAGACCTGCAGCGGTACCATCCTCTTGCTCCAGTAGAGAAAGCAGTAAATGTTCTACCTCTAGATTTTGGTTTCTGTAGCGACGGGCGACCTCTTGTGACTTGACGATCGCATCCCAAGCTTGTTCGGTAAATTTACTGGGGTCAGTGGGCTGCATCAGGTGCTAAGACTTTAAAGTGGTGAGTGACATTTTTTATCAGCACAGTATAACAAGTCGTTGGGTGTTCCTGATGGATGTGCTTGTCTGCCAATCTGAAAATATTGCGGCTAAACTGGGGGCGGGTAGTCCTAGGGGTTATTGTCGATCTCTATGCTATTCATTTGTTCATCCATTTTGGAGTGTAAGGATAAAGAGAATGAAAAAATTGGGAACACACCTTGTGGTGGACGGCTGGGGCTCTCCTGCTGATTTGTTAAATGATCCAGAAGGCATCCGTCAAGCAATGATCGCGGCGATCGCCGCCGGCGAAGCAACCCTTATCGATTTGTGCGTACATCAATTTAGTCCCCACGGTGTGACAGCGACTGCCACCTTAGCTGAATCCCATATCGCCATTCATACTTGGCCTGAACATGGCTATTTCGCCGCCGATTTATTTTTTTGTGGTGCGGGCAAGCCTGTTAAAGCGATGGAATTTTTACAACAGGCGCTCCAGGCGACAGACTGTAAGATGACTGAATTTGAGCGGGGTTTCCCCACTGCCCATCTTGCTGCCTCTGCACCGGCGATCGCCCAAGCGAGTTGATCAACAGAAAAAAAGGGCGATCGCTGCCCTTAACCTGCGTTAACAAATATTGATACAGAAACAGTCTCCCCTAGACATTTCCGAGCAACTGCGGGAACGTAGTTTGTTAAAATATCACTTAACCCGTTCCCCACAACCTATGGAAAATAACTCCATCGACACACAAAAAAATACTGAGAAAACAGAGGTTGCCATCCAGCTTGATCCGGACGTTTTAGAGCAAATTAAACATTTAACTAACGATCCCAGTAAAGTGATTGAAACAGCCGTCAAACAGTGGTTACGGGGCGAAAGAGTCCGTGATGACGAACTAACGCGTCGATTACGTCGCAATCCTCCCGTTCCCCCGAAAGGTGAGTGGAACGACTAGGCTCGGCAATTTGTGTCATCGCTGATCGCAAGCAATCCTCGTGATCAAAATTCCATAGCCATGTCAATACTTGTCTCCGAAAAATAAAATAGTGAATGAAGTCCTGTTTTGGTTTAAATCTAATGTCGAGCCAAAGCAAATTTATTTTGTTAAGTTGGTGCTTGATATCGAGGAAAAAACCATGATGGTGTGCACAACTACTATGAGTCATTGTTCCCAGTAAATATTGATCGAATACCGAATGATTGATTGTCTGTAAATTCCTCGAGCCTTTGTGAGCGTTCACCGATTAGGATGAGTAAATGGGACTTGGCAGTATCTTATAAATTCTCTAGGTACAGAAAGAATGAAGGCGACCACTTCAAATCTTGCTTCTGGTAACGAACTCCATTTGCAGTATTGGCAGGCACTAGGTGCTGAACTGATTTGGCTTCAGGATAAGCAGGGCATTTGTACTGGTTTCTTTTGGCGGGATGCTACGAATTTTGGGTTAGATAGTCAGGAAATTGTCGGCGCACCGATTTTGGATTGGTTTCAAACTGAGCAGCAGGAAAAACTTAAACAGGTGACTGACCGTGTTTTTGAGCGCAATTTGCCAGAGCAGGTCACTTGTTTATTTGAGGTTGGCGATCGCCCTTTGCCTGTAGAGATTAATCTCACGCCGATTTTTCAGCCCAATGGTGGTGTCCAACAACTCATTGCGATCGCCCACCAACTCCCCACGAGTGATAGCTCCCTAACCCAACAACCGAGCCTGCCCCGCCAACCGGATCCTTATCAAAAAGTACTGACCAGTATTGCCCGAAAAATTCGTAGCACGCTGGATCTGATTGCCATTCGCCAAGAAGCCGTTACCGGTTTAGGGAAAGCCCTTAATGTCAGCCGTTGTTTATTGTTGTCCTATGACGAAGAGTCCCATTCCTTTCAGGTGGCCGCTGAATATCGTCATAGTGATGTGATTTCTGTTTTAGGGGTGCAGTGGCGATCGCCGGATAGCCCTTTGCTAGAGCACGCGGTACAAAGTCGTGAAGCCATTGATGTTGACTATCTGACAGACGCTTTAGGTGATAGTCAGTCCGCCTTTGTTGTGCCAACGCTATACCAAAATAAAGTTAATGGTTTTATTTGTTTGCAGCAATGTGACAATCTGCGCCTCTGGAGTGAAGGAGAAAAGGAACTCACCCAAGAACTGGCGGAACAGCTAGGCACGGCGATCGCCCATGCAACCCTTTACCACGAACTAGAACAAGCCAACCAAGCCGCCACCGAAGCCTCTCGCCTAAAAAGTGATTTCCTTGCCAGTACAACCCACGAATTACGGACACCCCTAAACGGCATTATCGGCTTTTTAAAGTTGATTTTGGACGACATGGCCGATGACCGCGAAGAAGAACTAGAATTTGTCGGCGAGGCCTACAAAAGTGCGATTCACTTACTCAATCTAATCAACGATATTTTAGATATTGCCAAAATTGAAGCAGGCAAAATTGAAATTGATTTAGATGCCGTTAGCCTATCTGAAGTCCTGAAAAACGTAGATAACTTTGCTCGTCCCCAGGCACAAAATAAAAATCTTGAGTGGAATATTGTGGTGCCGAATACCTACGACGACATTATCCTTTATTCCAACGAGCAACGAACCTTCCAGATTTTGCTCAATCTTGTGGGGAATGCCATGAAATTCACCCACGAAGGTGGGGTGACCGTCAGCGTAGAGTTGGTGTTGAGGGATGTTCACCGTAACGGTCGCAATTTCCCCGGCATGGTCAAAATCAAAGTCGAAGATACAGGCATTGGGGTTGCCCTCGATAAGCAGGATAAATTATTTCAAAGTTTCTCCCAGGTCACTGGGGGGCATACCCGTAAATATTCTGGCACTGGCCTAGGGCTAGCCATTTCAAAAAAATTAGTCGAGGCGATCGGTGGCAAAGTCTCCTTCTATAGTATGGGCGAAAATCTGGGCTCTACAGTCACTTTTTCGATGCCCCTGAACCAAAAACCCCTCCTAAAAAATGATCCCACCGACGATCCCCAGGTGATTGTTTAGGCTACATCAGATCCACCAAACCGTTACAATAAAGACAGAATTTGAAAGAAAAATTACGTTTGGTAGACCTAGAAATTAGTGGACATTGTTTGGCAGTTTGATTCGATTGAAGCGGCGTTAGACGATATTAAAGCAGGGCGTGCTGTCGTTGTTGTAGATGATGAAAATCGTGAAAATGAAGGGGATTTAATTTGCGCGGCTCAGTTTGCCACCCCTGACATGATTAACTTTATGGCGGTGGAGGCGAGGGGGTTGATTTGTCTCGCGATGACGGGCGATCGCCTCGACACTTTAGATTTACCATTAATGGTGAGCAAAAATACCGACAGTAACCAAACAGCCTTTACAGTCAGTATTGATGCCAACCCCCGTTTAGGAGTGACCACTGGTATCTCCGCAGAAGACCGCGCTCGCACCATTCAGGTCGCCATTCATCCAGATTCTCAACCCGAAGATCTAAGTCGTCCCGGTCATATTTTTCCGCTGCGGGCAAGGAAAGGTGGCGTGCTAAAACGAGCTGGCCATACAGAAGCCGCCGTTGATTTATCCCGTTTAGCGGGTCTCCATCCGTCGGGGGTGATCTGCGAAATTCAAAATGATGATGGGTCGATGGCACGGTTGCCGGAGCTAGTGTCCTACGCGCAAAAGTTTGATCTCAAAATTATTAGCATTGCCGATCTGATTTCCTATCGCCTCAAAAATGATCGTTTTGTTCACCGGGAAACCATCACAAAGCTCCCCACGGAGTTTGGGCAATTTAATATTTATGCCTATCGCAATACCCTCGACGATACGGAACATGTGGCGATCGTTAAAGGTGACCCGAAGGATTTTGAAGACAAGCCTGTGATGGTGCGGGTGCATTCAGAATGCTTGACAGGTGATGCCCTCGGTTCATTACGTTGTGATTGTCGGATGCAGCTCATTGCTGCCCTCAAAATGATTGAAAATGCGGGGCAGGGTGTGGTAGTTTATCTGCGCCAGGAAGGTCGCGGCATTGGTTTGGTGAATAAACTGAAGGCCTATTCCTTACAAGATATCGGTTTGGATACGGTGGAGGCCAATGAGCGTCTCGGTTTTCCGGCGGATTTGCGGGACTACGGGATGGGCGCACAGATGCTGAATGACCTTGGTGTCCATGCCATTCGTTTGATTACCAATAACCCTCGTAAAATTGCGGGTCTTAAAGGGTATGGTCTAGAAGTTATTGACCGTGTGCCGTTGTTGATCGAAAGTAATGATTTTAATAATCGTTATCTGACGACTAAGGCACAAAAGTTAGGGCATATGTTGCTGCAAACCCACCTCGCGACGATCGCCTTGCGTTGGCAAGGACAGGAAGATGTCGAGCAGCGCTATGAATATCTAGAAAAATTGCGGGTGATGGCGCAAACGGAACATCTTTTAGTGCGCGAAGAAGCCCGTCCAGTTGCTAATGCTGTTTTTTCGGGTTCGCCCCTAATCGTTCACTTCGGTTTTGATCAGCTAAAATTGGCGGCGGCAGATTGGTTTACGGATCACAATCATCCCTATCTTCAGGCGATCGCCAACATCGTAGAAAAGCTGGCCGGATGGTCAGATCTGACCCAACTAGAACTAATGCTGGCCACAGGCGGTGACGATCCGATGGCCGGCTTACAAATTAAACTTGACCGGGAATTTTTACCCTGGGAAAAACTGTCCCAGTTTATGGCCAATACAGAGCTAAAATCCCAGGCAATTTACCATTTCCAGCGAGAGCCCTAGGGGATATTTGCTGACGATGAAAAAAATCCGTTTAAGATGGAGACTCATTAGTGAGCTAACTTAATACTCTTTTGTTTGGGGCTACAGTAAAATAAGTACTGTTGATCTAACAACCCCGTACAATACCCAGTCCACGAATCGACACTAACCGAGGTAGCGAATGGCAGCTATTACCACAAACCCCGATAAGGAAAAAGCTTTAAATCTTGTTTTAAATCAAATTGAGCGCAACTTTGGTAAAGGGGCGATTATGCGTCTCGGTGATGCGGCGCGAATGCGGGTGGAAACCATTCCCAGTGGCGCTCTCACTTTGGACTTGGCAATGGGTGGCGGTTTCCCGAAAGGTAGAATTGTCGAGATTTATGGCCCAGAAAGTTCTGGTAAAACCACTGTCGCCCTCCATGCGATCGCCGAAGTGCAAAAAGCAGGCGGTGTTGCAGCCTTTGTAGACGCAGAGCATGCCCTAGATCCGACCTATGCCGCAGCCCTTGGCGTTGATATCGGCAATCTCCTCGTTGCCCAGCCCGATAATGGTGAATCAGCCCTAGAGATTACAGACCAGTTAGTCCGTTCAGCGGCGGTTGATTTGATTGTGATTGACTCCGTTGCCGCCCTCGTTCCCCGCGCTGAAATTGAAGGGGAAATGGGTGATGTGCAGGTGGGTTTACAGGCACGTCTCATGAGTAAAGCTCTCCGGAAAATTGCCGGAAATATGGGTCGTTCTGGCTGTACTGTGGTTTTTCTCAACCAGCTGCGGCAAAAAATTGGCATTAGTTACGGTAGCCCGGAAGTGACCACTGGCGGTACAGCGCTGAAGTTTTATGCTTCAGTTCGTCTCGATATTCGCCGTATTCAGACCTTGAAAAAAGGTGCTCAAGGGGAATTTGGCATTCGCGCGAAGGTAAAAGTCGCCAAAAATAAAGTTGCGCCCCCATTCCGCATTGCTGAATTTGACATCATTTTTGGGAAGGGGATTTCCAGTGTGGGCTGTATGCTCGATCTTGCGGAACAAACGGGCATCGTAAATCGTAAAGGGGCATGGTATAGCTATGAAGGCGAAAATATTGCCCAAGGCCGTGACAATGCGGTGAAATATTTCGAGGATAATCCTGAGATTACGAGTGTTGTGCACAAAAAAGTCCAGGAAAATCTAGATCTCAGTTCTATGGGTTTTGCAGAAGATGCTGGGGATACGACGAAAGCTGAGGTGAAAGTTGAAGCCAGTAGCAATGGTGATGGTAAAGCGACAGCGGAAAAGGACGATAAAGATAAAAAGAAAAAATAAGGTCTGAGGTTAGCTCACCAAGGCTATTTTTGAACCATTTCGACTTCACTGATAAACGATTAGTGCGTCTTGATATCTCATGGTGCTGCATAAATATTGAGAAGTTGATCCAGATCAGCTTCTTTTTTGTGCGGAAAACAGATTCTCTGGGCTGCATGTTAGAATCGGACGCACAATTCTGTAAAAAAACGTTACGTTGCTATTTATGGGTAATCGTTTCTCTCGTTGGATATTTGGTTTCGGTTTGGCGATCGCCACCCAGTTGGTTATTCCGACAGCATTACGGGCAAACCCACAACTGGATACGCTGCTTAAGCAGGGAAATGAGGCGGTTCAAAGTCAAAACTTTGCGGATGCGGTGCAACGCTATGGAGATGCGGCGCGACTCGATAATGATAATGCTCGTATTTATGCGGGTTTGGGATATGCCCATGCTCAGCTGGGGAATTTTCAGGAGGCGGCGATCGCCTACCAGCGGGCAGTGCAGTTAGAAAATGACAATGCCCAGTTTTACTATGCCCTCGGCTTTAGCTTAGGCAATAGCAGTGACTATACTAACGCCATTAATGCCTATCGCCGTGCCGTGGAACTAGAGCCAGATAACATTAAATATAATCTCGGTTTAGCGACGGTTTTTTTCCGTGGGGAACGGTATAGCGAAGCCCATAGCGCCTATCAGCGAGTTTTGCAGCTCAACCCCAACAATGCCGATGCGATTCGCAATAGTATCGCTAGTTTGCTCCAACTGCGCCGTAACCGAGATGCCGCTGATTTACTGGATAATGCTTTTCGTGCTTTACCAACCGATGGTGATCTACGGGTGCAGGCTGCCATTACTTGGTTTGGTTTAGGAGACAAAGCCAAGGCGATCGCCTTCCTCGAAGAAGCCCGTCGTCTTGCCCCCCGGGACTTTAAAGTACAGCTAAAAATTGGTCAAATCTACGAAAATCAAGGGGTCTATGCCGAAGCGATTAACGCTTACCAGCGGGCAACGGAATTAGATGCCCAGTCCACAGCGGCGATGTCCGGTTTAGCTTCTGCGGCGTTTAAGGATCAAGATTATCTCATTGCAATTATTGCCTATCGCCAATTGAGCGAACTTGCGCCTAATGATCCCCAAGTATTTGAAAATCTTGGTTTGTCGTTTCAAGGGCGTAGCCGAACTTCTGAAGCTATCGAGGCTTTAGAAACAGCCAAAAAACTCTATCGTCTGCAAAATAATAAGCAGGGCGAACGCAAAATTGATGCGCTACTAGCTGCCATTGAAGACAGTTAAGGACTAACAATCACAATGCAATATCGGCGATTTGGGAAAACAAATTTAGAGCTATCGGTGTTTTCCCTCGGTACAATGCGGGCTTTGGCGGATCAGGCCACGATGTCGGCAACGGTTTGTCGTGCCCTTGGGCTGGGTATTAACCATTTTGAAACGGCTCCGAGCTACGGCAATAGTGAAAAATTTTTAGGGCGATCGCTGTCGGATTTGTCGGTACAACGGGAGCATATTTATCTCACCACAAAGGTGTTACCAAAGGGCAATCGGCAGGGCATCCTAAAACGGATTGAGCGTTCGTTAAAATTCTTGGGCGTTGAATATCTTGATGCGGTGGCGGTTCATGGCATTAATCTACAACAGCATTTGGATTGGGTCATTAATGGTGGTTTTGAGGTTTTAGCGGAGCTTCAGGCTGCGGGCAAAGTTCGGCACATTGGTTTTTCTACCCATGGCAGTTTAGAGCTGATTTTAAAAACGATCGCCACGAATCTCTTTGAATTTATCAATCTGCATTATTACTATTTTTTTCAGCGTAATGGTCAGGCGATCGCCGCCGCATCGGAGCGAGATATGGGGATTTTTATTATTTCGCCAGCCGATAAAGGTGGACAGCTGTACCAACCTCCTGAAACTTTAGAAAAGCTCTGCGAACCCTTTGACCCGTTGCCACTCAGCTATCGATTTTTACTAGCAGATCCGCGCATCACAACCCTCAGTTTTGGGGCAGCCATACCTGATGAGCTGGATAATCTAGCGGCGATCGCCGACCAAACAAAACCTTTAACAGCGGAGGAATCAGACATTTTCCGTGGCCTCGAACAGCACCAAAAACAAACCCTCCAAGCGGATCAATGCTCCCAATGTTATGAGTGTTTACCTTGCCCAGAGGACATTAACATTCCCGAAATTTTGCGTCTCAGAAATTTGGCGATCGCCTACGACATGCAAGGTTACGGCGAATATCGCTATCAAATGTTAGAAAATGCGGGACATTGGTTTCCCGGCCGCAAAGGCAATGCCTGTACCGAATGTGGCGATTGTTTGCCCCGTTGCCCAGAACATTTACAGATTCCTAAATTATTAAAAGATGCCCACACAAAGCTAAACGGCAAGCCCCGCCGTCGTCTCTGGGAATAAAAAGTCTTTAGGATAGTAGGATAGTCAAAAGTTTTATGGTTTATCGTCGTTTGTTTTATGTGTCGTTTACTTGCCTACATCGGTGAACCTATCCAAGGCGATCGCCTGCTTTTAGAGCCAGAACATTCCCTTGAAGTTCAAAGCTATCACCCTAAAGAAATGACAGCGGGACTGCTCAATGCTGATGGTTTTGGGATTGGTTGGTATCACCCAGAAAAAGATGATTTTCCCTATACTTACAAAAGTTTACTGCCCATTTGGAGCGACGTAAATTTACCGCAAATTAGCCGTTATTTAGAATCCCATTGCATCCTTGCCTACGTCCGTAGTGCGACACCCGGATTGCCCGTTGATTTGGGAAATTGTCAACCCTTTGTCGAACAAAAAATGAGCTTTATTCATAACGGTTATATCAATAATTTCCGGCAAACTTTATACCGTCCCATTCGCGCCCATTTAAACGATTATTTATATCAAAATGTCCACGGAACAACGGACTCAGAACATATTTTTGCATTAATTTTAACCGAGTATAAAGACTGTTTAAAAACGGCATTATTAACCGCAATTAAAGAACTAACTTTATTAGCAACAGAATATGATACGCATTTTTCTACCAATATCATTTTAAGTGACGGTAAACGCATCTTTGCCACTCGTTATGCCCACCGCGCCCCTGTTCCTACGTTATATTTTCGAGAAGATGACCGGGGGATTACCCTAGCCTCAGAGCCTTTAGACGACAGTCCCTGGCAATCTTTTCCTGAACAAAGTTTAATCACCATCGACGAAAACCGTGAGCTACACATCGAGGCGATCGCCCAGTAAATCCGACTACAACAGAGACCTCAAAGCCCAACTCAAACAAGCCTATACAGAATCGCGACAGCTCACTTTAAACCTATTTGCCGACATTAACGAGCAAACATTTTGCCAACAGGCACACCCAACCTTTAGTCCAGTAGGTTGGCATTTAGGCCATATTGCCTTTACCGAAGCACTGTGGATTTTAGAGCATTTGGCAGGAAAAGCGCCAATATTTACAGAATATCGCCAACTATTTGCAGCCGACGGTTTACCAAAAGAAAAACGCCAAGAATTGCCCAGTTTTGAGGTTATTGACGATTATTTAAATACTGTTCGCGAAAAAGTTTTTGACTATTTGGCGATCGCCCCTGTGCACGAACAAGCAAGACTATGGTGGTGGCTACTACAACACGAAACTCAGCACAACGAAACCATTGCCTTCATCTTAGCACTCCATAAATTCAACACCGGACAACCCATTTTTAGCCCAAGCCAAAATCTTGACAATGATCCCGTAAAACCGGAAATGATCACAATCCCTGCCGGAAAATTTCGTTGTGGTTCAGAAGATATGATTGCCCAAGATAACGAGCGATCGCCCCATTGGGTTCACCTTGAAACCTATCAAATCGACCGTTATCCCGTAACCCACGGCGACTTTCAAAAATTTATTCATGCAAACGGATATCAGTCAAGAAAATACTGGAGTAAAACAGGATGGCAATGGCAAACTCAAGCCCAAGTCACCCAACCCCTATATTGGCTAGAACCAGAGAACTTCCGAGACTACCCCGTTTGTGGCATAAGCTATTACGAAGCCGAAGCCTACGCAAACTTTATCGGCAAACGTTTACCCAGCGAATACGAGTGGGAAAAAGCAGCCGCTTGGCAACCAGACACCAAACAATCTCAACCCTATCCTTGGGGCACAAATTGGCATGATGACTATTGCAACCATAGCCTACAAAACGCAGGCATTGTTCCCGTAAACCACTACACAAACAATCAAAGCTTTTACCGTTGTGCTGACTGCCTCGGTAATATTTGGGAATGGACAACCTCAGTCTTTCAACCCTACCCCAACTTTGTGGCCTATCCCTATAAAGGCTACTCTGCCAGCTATTTTGATAACGAGCATTTGATTTTGCGTGGCGGTAGTTGGGTGACCCGAAAATGGGGGATTCGTAATACTTTCCGCAACTGGTATCACCCTTGGACAAGGGAGATTTTCGCTGGTTTTCGTTGTGCCCAATAATAGCTAATTACAAAATTCCAAACCTTATACCAAATGATTTTAGAAAATCCACAAACACAATCCTAAATTGCCTATCAAATAAGGATTTTTGTTCACCCATTAGTAGCTCTATTTTTTTGAATTGGTATTAGAAAAAACTGAGTAATTCAAACCCTAAACCTTATCGCGACGACCACAGCCACGAACATAACTACAGGTATTTCCTTCTTTCGAAGATAAATTCTGTTCTATTTGCAGCATAGACAGAGAGTCGTTAGCCCTCGCGATTTTCGGTGCAAGACAAACGCTTAATAATAAACTGCCAGCAAGAATATAATATTTCACCGTAATCCCTCAAAGGTAATAAATATGGTGAGAAACAAACCCTGATAAATATGAAATAACCTATTATTTACCAATGAACTTGTGTCATATCCTGATAAATAAAAGTGCGCAATAACTAGCTAAAACAATGACGTTCAAAAGCGCTAGAAGTTGCACTCGGCTCAATCCTGCCGCTGCCTCTTTCTGCAACTTCTACTGAGTTTGAATCACTGAGTAAAATATTTTTTTCAGTAGTTTTAGAGATAGAACTTTGTGCTGACTCTCCAAATACACTTAAAGTAGAGAAAAGACCGATAGAAAGGAGCATTACCATTGCATTTTTAGTGGTCATAGCAGATTGCCCAGATGGACTTTAAAGGGTACATTTCTCTCTACTTAGACAAGTCAACCTCTCCGGAATTTCTGATGGTTTTTTTGGGAAAATTAGATAATAGTTATATCGCCTCGACCATAGTGGAAAAAGTTGCTTACAATTAAGTCATTGGATTCGAAATAATCCTCGATATTGCTAGGGTTCATCGCATCAAGGCTGTATCATTTCATTGGTAGGGTAGTCATTCGCCTAATCCAAATTAACGAAAGCGGTCTCGCCTCGTAATGCAATAATTTCCTCTCTCATCCACATTTTTAAAGACTGTTGACCTAATCGACATGGTGATGAAAACTGAATTGGATTTACTTAAAGACTTAAATCCGAGTGCCCTCGACGAAATTTTGTTATATCTAGCATTCTGTGTGTTGCGAGGTAATGGTTATCGTCATGGGGCTTTTCTGGATGCAGCGGCAACAGCGGCGAAGTGCGCTATCTATACGACTTATCAGGAGCAAGATGGTAATCTCCGGATGACGGGGCATCTACACCATATTGAGCCGAAGCGTGTCAAGGTTATTGTCAAGGAGATTGAGACGGCGCTGCGGGAAGGTCAGCTCCTAAAAATGTTGGGTTCTCAGGAACCTTCGTATTTGATTGAACTGCCTTTTGCGTGGCTAGAGCATTATCCGTTGCGGGATGGTCAGTCTCCCATGTCTGGAAATCAGCTTTCTTTGGAGCATCGTGAGTATTTTGAGCAACGTTTGCCTGAAGGTCTGCCCCGGGCTCAGGTGATTAGTTCGCTACAGTTTGCTGATCTGATCGAATTTCTCCACCAGCGATCGCAGGAGAAGTTTCCTGATGATCGGCGTATGCCTTTGAGTGAGGCTTTGGCTGAACATATTAAGCGTCGCTTGTTGCATTCGGAAACGGTGATGCGTTTGGATAATCCTTGGGGGATGCCCTATTACGTATTGCAGCGTCCGACCTATGCGCCGGAGGGCGAGGATGAGCGGATTTATACGATGGTGGAGGATACGGCACGGTATTTTCGCTTGATGCGGGAGTGGGCGGAGAAAAAGTCCAATGTGATGCGTATTTTTGAGTCGTTAGATATTCCTGATGCAGATTTGCCTGCGGCGCAAGCGGAGCTGGATGAGCTGATGCGCACTTGGGCGGATAAGTATCACAAACGGGGGGCAACGACGATGGCTGTGCAGATGGTTTTTGGTGAAAAGGATGGGTGATGGTTTGGCGATCGCCTCATTAGAAAAAAAGACCCTTCATAATATGAAGGGCCTAAATATCATCTAGTCTCTCCAAACGGCTGGAGAATCCCCAATTATCTTTATATTGAGGCGATCGCCATTAGATTAGTTCCCGTAAATTGCAGAAAAATCTAATCTATCCAGCAAAATCTATTCGTCATCAGAAACAGTGGAAGCGACATAAAGTTCTTTCAGCTGTTTATCATCGACGCTGGCAGGGGCTTCAGTGAGTAGGCAACTGGCTTGTTGAGTTTTGGGGAAAGCAATGACATCGCGGATGGATTCTTCCTGTGCCATCAACATCACGAGGCGGTCTAAACCGTAGGCGATACCACCATGGGGCGGTGTGCCATATTCAAAGGCTTCAAGTAAAAAACCGAATTTTTCCTTGGCTTCTTCGTCGGATAGACCGATGGTTGCAAAGACTTTTTCTTGGACATCCCGCTGGTAAATCCGGAGACTACCACCACCGACTTCAATGCCATTCAGCACAATGTCATAGGCAAGGGCGCGAGCAGTCGCAAGATCGTCAAGATCTTCTGGATTGGGCGCTGTGAAAGGATGGTGCAAAGCTTCGAGGCGCTTTTCGTCGGCGTTGTATTCGAACATGGGAAATTCGGTGACCCACACAAAGTTGAGTTTATTTTCGTCAATCAAACCCATTTCTGCGCCGACCAATTGACGGACACGGTCTAGGGATTTATTGACAGTGTCGGTATCGCCTGCGCCAAAAAGTAATAATGTGCCGGGTTCTGCCCCTGTGCGTTGGAGGAGTTCGGTTTTCTGCTCTTCGCTGAGGTTATCTTTAATCGCGCCAATGGTATCAATCTCGCCGTTTTCACGTACGCGGATAAATGCCAGACCCTTTGCACCCATTTCACAAGCTGCATTAAAGAGATCGCCTTTTGGCTTGATGCGCACGTTAGAAATGGCATCGTTACCGTTGGGAATTGGGAGAACTTTGACTTGACCACCGTTTTTCACTGCGCCGGAAAAGACTTTAAAGCCCATATCTTTGACGATGTCGGAGACGTTGACTAGCTCTAGACCGAAGCGGGTATCGGGGCGATCGCAGCCATATTTTTCCATGGACTCGGCATAGGTAATGCGTGGAAAAGGACGAGGTAAATCGATACCTTTTGCGGCTTTAAAAATGGCACAAATCAGACGTTCGTTGAGATCAAGAATTTCGTCGAGGGACATGAAGCTCATCTCCATATCCAACTGGGTGAATTCCGGTTGGCGATCGGCCCGCAGATCTTCGTCCCGGAAACAACGGGCAATCTGATAGTAGCGATCGCAGCCCGCCACCATGAGCAATTGCTTAAAGAGCTGGGGAGATTGGGGCAAAGCGTACCAGCTACCTGCATTCACACGGGAAGGCACTAAATAATCGCGGGCACCTTCAGGGGTGGATTTGGTGAGGATGGGGGTTTCCACTTCTATGAAGTTCTCTTCGTCTTCAAGGAAACGGCGCATGGCTTTTGTGACGGTGTGGCGCAGTTGGAGATTTTTCGCCATCGCTTCCCGACGCAAATCGAGATAACGATATTTCAAGCGCAAGTCTTCTTTTACTTGGTCACCATCGGCGCTGGCAGAAACCAAAATGGGAAGTTGTTTATTAACGCTATTGAGAATTTCGATGGAGTCTGCATAAATCTCGACTTCGCCCGTGGCAAGGTTGGGGTTAATTGCGCCATCTTTGCGGGGGCTGACTTTACCGACGATTTTGACGACGTACTCGCTACGGCTGGCATCGGCATTATTATAGGAATCTGGTGTCCGCTCCGGATCGCTGACAATCTGCACAACGCCACGGCGATCGCGCAAATCGATAAAAATTACACCACCATGATCACGACGGCGATCGACCCAACCACAAAGGGTTACGGTCTGGTCAATATGCTCGGAACGCAGTTCCCCACAATAATGAGTACGCATAGGTTTAAATATATATAGTTAAGGCATAGAACTTTAAAGCGACTCTAAGCCTACCAAAGATTAAGAGTCTTGCCTATCTTGGCTATCTATAGGTACGAACACCATTGATATTCAGTAAGAAAAGAAAAAATGAGTTGGAAGATTTAAAATCACTTTCACCCAACTCACCCGTTTCATTTAACGACGGTTTTGGCTTTTCGGTCGCTGGTTATTTTTGGTGGCTTTTGGTGGAAAAAGACTATTTCCACGTGCTTGATTGCAAGGACGACAAGCTAGTCGGAGATTCTCTAATGAATTGGAGCCTCCTTTGCTTTTTGGTCGCAAATGTTCAAAAGTGAGGTCTTTAGCGGCAAAGGATTTTTGACACCACCAGCAAACTGCCCCAAAGTCTTTTAAAAGAGCAGCCTTTTTATTACGTTTTTGTTTTGGGTTCATTACGAGACCATTGAAATTGGTTATCTAGTCTCGAAATATTAAATACACTAACCATTGACGATGAACCATATAGTCAATGTAAACCCTTGGGTTTCGTCACCGAAAAACAATATACGGTAAGCGTTATATAGATAACATTTTGGATCTGTAAAGTCAGTTGGTTAGGCTGAGAACTCTGCAGCTACTAAATACAATCTATATGGTGCATCGCCAGTACAGAGGCGGGCGTTGCTCTACCATAGAGTGAACCGCAAAATTGCCATTCACGCTTTTCGGAGAGAAATAATATTTCTAATCTTTTTGAAGCTTAACCAAGGAAATCTAAAGTGTCAATTAAGACCTTGTAGACATTAAGGGATATAGTTATGTCGTTTAGTCAGTACAAAAATATTTCAGAAGTTCAGCAGACGTTTGAAATTAAATATTTGGAAAAAAGTGTTGTTCAAAGTAATGAACTATTTCCGTCTGAAAGTTTTCTGAATGATTTTAAATTTAGTAAACAAAATATTGATGTGTTTTCTTCAGAAGCTGCACGTAGTGAAGTTGTAATTTCACCATTACTGAGGGAAGTTTATAAACAGCATTATCAAAATTACGCTTTTTGGATTCAGAAAAGTATTCGCTACGATGATGAGCTTTCAGGAACACCTGATTATCTATTTTCTCGGCGATCGCCCCTCGGAAAAACTGTTTTAGAGCCTCCCTTAGTCGTAGTAGTAGAAGCAAAGAAAAATGACTTTGAGCAAGGTTGGGGTCAATGTTTGGCACAATTAGTCGCCGCACAAAAAATTAATGGCGATCGCCACCGCACGATTTACGGCATTGTGACAGATGGAAATCTCTGGCAATTCGGGAAACTATATGACGATGTTTTTACGCAGCATCCCGAAAACTTCACGATTGACCGCATCGAAAGGGTTTATGGTGCACTCGAAGCAGTAATGCAACTGGTAGAAGCGGAAGATGAAGAAAAAGGGGAATAGGCTCGCCACAGCTTTTTTTCCGACGTTTTATCCTAGGTGAAGAACCACTTTTATGTGAATCATGTCCCAGTCTTTTGATCTAATTCTTGTCGGTGCCACTGGATTTGTGGGGCAAATTGTTTGCCGTTATCTGGTTACCCATAGCAAAACTGAAGACTTCAAATGGGCGATCGCCGGACGTTCCCTCTCCAAACTAAACACTCTCAAATCATCTTTGGGTGAAGCGGCACAGGATCTAAAAACGTTACAGATAGATGTGACCGACGAGCAACAGGTGCGGGAGCTTTGCCAGCAAACAAAAGTGATTGTGACGACGGTTGGCCCCTACGCTTTGTATGGCGAAACCCTTGTGAAAGTTTGTGCGGAGACTGGGACAGATTATTGTGATCTCACTGGGGAAGTGCAATGGGTGCAACAGATGATCGCGAAATACGAGGCGATCGCCCAGCAGTCCGGCGCGAGGATTGTACATTGTTGTGGCTTTGATTCGATTCCGTCTGATCTCGGTGTTTTTTATCTCCAGCAACAGGCGCAAGAAAAATTTGGCGAAACCTGTGTGCGTGTCAAAATGCGAGTGAAAGCTGCAAGCGGTGGTTTTTCTGGGGGGACAGCAGCCAGTGGTGTGAATTTAGTTCAGGAGGCGATCGCCGATCCAGAAGTTAAATCAGCCCTCGCTAATCCTTACATTTTGTGTGGCGATGCAGCAGCAAGTTTAAAACATCCCGCCCCTTTCAGTCCAGTGCAGATCGATAATACCTTTGGAGAATGGATTACGCCGTTTGTGATGGCGGGTGTAAATATGCCTGTCGTGTTGCGCTCCAATGCTTTGCAGGACTGGGACTATAGCAAAAAATTTCAATACGACGAAGCCATGCTGGTGGGAACAGGTATCTCCGGTTGGCTCACATCCTATGGCCTAAAATTTGCCCTTGATATTTTTGGCGTAGCGGCGGCGATCGCCCCAGAATTACTCAAAAAATTCATTCCAGCCCCCGGCGAAGGCCCCAGCGAAACCGAGCAGGAAAATGGTTTTTATGACCTAAGATTTTGGGGAGAAACAACATCCGGCAAAACCATCATGACCAAAGTGACCGGCGATCGCGACCCCGGCTATGGCTCCACCGCAAAGATTTTGGCACAGGCAGGACTGTGTTTGGCAAAAGATATTGATGCCAATGGTGGATTTTGGACACCCGCCAGCATTTTCGGAGAGACATTAATTTGCCGTTTAATCCAGTCTGCCGGACTAACCTTTGAAGAAATAGACTAGAGTGCTTGTTTCGTTTCAAAAAGTAGGGCGATCGCCACCCCTAGGGCGAAACATCCTCCCTTCATTTTTTATCATGACTGTAAGAAGATAAAGTGAGTTAGCTTAAGTCAGTCTTCACAGCTACTTTTAAGAGCGTTTTAGAGCCTAAATAAATCATCAAACTTATAAAGTGCATGGTCAAAGCAATCGAGCAAATTCGTCGTGATCTCAATACCCTGACCGAAAAAGTCTGCACAGTGCGACAAAGCCTACACGAAGCTTATGCCGACTATCTCACAGTCCTCGGCACTAGCCTAGAACGACAGTTAGTGTTAGCCGGGTTTCAGCTCTGTACCCATATTTATCCCGATAACATGCTCGCTTTGTCCTATGACCAGCGGCAAAAAATGCAGCAAGATTTAAGGCAAATTGCCAAACAAACAAACCTTGAACTAGGGCGAGTTTTAACAGATCTAGAACAGCCCGAAGAACAAGAAGAAGAAGAAGCAATTTTACTCAGCGAAACAATCATCGCGACAGATGACGAAAATGTAGAACAAGAATTATTAGAAGTATTCGAAAGTCTAGATGAAGTGATCCCAGACCTAAAACAAGAAAATAACTCTCCAACAAAATCAGCAGAAGATGATACCGACGAAAAAGACGATCGACGTGCCGAGCTTTCCCAGCTAGCAGAACGCATTGCCGCCAGTATTTCAGAGATGATGCAAAGTGAAGCCGAGGCTGAACCCATTGACGAAAATAGTCCCGAAGCTTTAATCGAAGAATACCGTCGTTTAGAAAAACGTATTAGGACAACCTTACGTCGCGGCTCAAAAAATTCTAATCGCCTATTTCAAGACGCTGGTGTCTTACCAAAACATATTCCCCAGAAAGTTTTAGACGTGGCACTCCAAAATGAGCGTCCATCCAATAGCAATGCCAAAATTAATAACTTGGTAAATCTCATTATCGAAGCAGATATGGGAGACAAAAAAAAGCGCCGCACAAAGATTACCGCTGTTGACTTAAAACTCTCTGAAATTGAATTTAGCGACCCCCAAGTTACAGTACAACGAAGCCGCATACGTGAAGAATTGAAAAAAATCAAAAAACTTAAAAAATACTATAAAAAAACAAAACGGGAGCTAACGATCGCCGAAGCGGAAGCGGCATGGCGTTCTAGTTGGCACGAAGGAGCATTGCCCCAAGAAACCGAAACCCCAAATCTATAATTTCATCTACAACGTCTTAAACGAGATGGTGAACTTTCCCTTGGGTCAGCGGAATAAGTTCATCATCCCCAGCTTCAATGTCTGTCGCTGAAAATCCTTTTCTAACAATGAGGACACCCACCGCAAGGGCTGTATCGCAGGCAAAACTTGTCAGCTAAAAGAAAAGCCTTGCTGCAACCTCAAGTTGCTGTCATTTATGATGAATTAAGAGGGCGAACGAGGGGACTTGAACCCCCGAATGGCGGTACCACAAACCGCTGCCTTAACCACTTGGCTACGCTCGCCATGTCTTCGACACAGTTACCTATATTAACCACAGATTTTATTTTTGTCTAGCAATCTATGAAAATTTCGCAAATTCTGGGGATGGTCAGTGGTGCCTCGATTATCGCTTTGGGGGCGATCGCCTTTTTTAGTAATCCCTCACCAAACCGCTACGAAACCTATGCTGGTGAGCAAATCGCCATCTACCTCAAAGATAATGTTTGCCAAAACTCTAGCGACAATTTGCCCATTGATTTAGGTCAGTTTAGCAGTGAAGCCCTAAAAAACTACTGCAAAACCTTAGTCGATGCGAGCCAGCCCCAACTAGGAGAATTAATCGGCGAACAAACGAGCTATCAAAACTACTTTTTTTTCGGAATATATCAAACAGAAATTAAATTACCCGAACCTTTTCCCCATTATTCCTTCGAAACGATTGGCTTGTTTAATCATTTTTTGACCTACCGCGCTGAGAAAAGTTAAGCACGACCCATAAAACTGTGATGGGCAAGGTGTTTTTATGGGCAATGTGTTTGCCATCTATGGTGGTCTTGTTTGAGGAGGGCGATCGCCTCATCCACTGTCGCGACACAAAAAGGAATCTGCATATCTTCAGGAGCTGCCATCTGCGGCACCATTGATTGATCTGCCCAATCCACCAGACCCTGCCACATATCTCCCACCATAATTAACGGCACATCATGGATCGAGCGCACCTGCAATAATTGCCAAATCATTAACGCCTCAAGGGTTGTGCCAACCCCCCCCGGCATCACCACAAACGCATCCGACACAAGGGCAAAATGGTGCAGACGCGAGAAAAAAGTACGATGCTGAAATACCTCCTCCACAAAAGGATTCACCTCCTGCTCAAACCCTAGATCCACACGGATTCCAATCGATTTTGTTTGGTTATCGAGGTCTGCCACAACGCTTCCTTCATTAGCCGCTTCCATTAGCCCCGGCCCGCCACCAGTGATGATGTCGCAGCCAAGATAAGTGAGTTCACTGGCAAGACGTTTGACATCTTGATAAACCGCTTCGTCTTTAGCGAGTCTCGCTGAGCCAAAAATAGTGACGCGATACCGCTCTCGTTGAGGTGGCTCAATACTACTCAAGCCACTCACCACTTGCCACAAAGACAAGATCGCTTCTTGTACAACCTCATAGCTCATTTGTTGTTGGCTGAGGCTAGGCGGATTGCAAGATGGATGATCGGGAAAATTTTGCTGCATTAGTACTACATTAGCCAGACTTATCTTTGAAAGCGCAGCAAATTAGTTGTGCTTTGATTTATGGCTAAATCATAACATTGATGTTTTGTCAGCTTCACCTTCCTCTTCCCTCCATCAATATCTGTATTGCTATCTGTACTGCTAGCTGAATAACCATGAGGCGATCGCCACTACGATAACACCGAGAAGTTTTAAACAACCCTTAAACACAATTTTATTTGTGTGAGTTTTATAATTTTGTGCACAGAATATGTCCCTATGTTTTTTATCTTTATCCGGGAAAACTGCAATAAAAAAAACAGTATTTACCAGAATCTAGTATCAAGACATTAGGTTAAATTTTTACAATAATCATCAAAAAAATGTTAACCACAAACAAAAGAAATATTGCAATAATTGCCAAAGCTCACGATGTAGCCTCACACAAAAATGAAGTTGTGTCGCTTGTCCAGTAAAGTCTTGACGTTTCGTATTCCCTTATACCCTAAGTCTTTAAAGCCATCATTTACAATATGTAAAATAAGTCTCAAAAATACTGGTCTACCGCCATCGCTATTTCTGCTTAACTCCCTATAAGACATCTTTATGCCTGCTTTATCTCGGCGAGAAACGCCATTTTTATATCCTTTGAGTTCTCCGATAGTTGCAGTGCTAAATCCTCATTTGTCATTACTCTTAAACTTGGCTGTCGCTTCAATTTATCGGAATTATAATTATGAGCTAGAGCAGATGCTAGAGACCAATGCTGCGGTGATTAATGTCAGCGGTCGTCAGCGGATGTTGTCCCAACGGGTAGCGCTGTATAGTATGCGTCTGATCGCCTCACCACCGGAGTTACGCAGCGATTTGCGCCAAAAGCTTTCTGAGGTTTTGGATCTGATGGCTGAATCCCACCAGGGACTGCTCCACGGCAATACCGAGCTCAAGCTGGCCAGTCACCATTCGCCAGAGATTGCAAAAATTTATTATTTACCGCCCTATGAGCTGGATCAGCAGGTTTGTCATTACATTGAGGCCGGGCGAAATTTATTAGTCTGTCCGGAAGCAGAGCTGACAACGGACAATGTTTATCTCAAGCGTATTTTGGTGGCGGCTTCTGAATCTTTATTAATTGCGTTGGATGCGGCCGTCACTCAGTATCAGAAAGAGAAGGAAAGTTTAGATTTTGCTATTGATATTTATCAGGCTCAACTTTATCAATCGAGTCTTGATGCCCAGGCGATCGCCGAAGAACGGGCGCAAGAACTTGCCCAAACCCTAAAGCAGCTCCAGAGCACCCAACAGCAACTCATTCAATCTGAAAAATTATCAACCCTCGGCTATCTCAGTGCAGGTCTTGCCCACGAAATTAATAATCCGCTGAATTTTATTTATGGCAATATCGTCCATGCGAAGGGGCATATCGAAGATTTAATGACATTTCTCGACCTCCTAGAAACAACGGAGCTTGACCCGAAAGTTTTAGCAGCAAGCGAAGAGCTGGACTTGGACTATTTGCGCCAAGATTTGCCACAGATTATGACATCGATGTTGTACGGTTCTGAACGTATTCGCAGTCTCGTGATTGATCTACAAAAGCTAGCACGTAAAGATCCAGCAGACAAAGAATTTTTTGATATTCATGAAGCACTCGATAGTAGCCTTGTGATTTTGCAGCATCGCATGAAGGCAGACCAGCCGATTCATGTCAAAAAGCGCTATGCTGTTTTGCCGCAAATCGCCTGCCATATTAGCCAGATTAACCAAGTCTTTTTGAATATTTTGAATAATGCGGTGGATGCGATTCAAGATACAGATCGAGCAGGTCAAATTACCATTAGCACCCAGTTTTTAGAACCTTCGAATCGGCCTGCATTTGTGCGTGTCACCATTGGAGATAATGGTACAGGTATTGCCCAAGAGGCTTTACAGCATTTGTTTGAGCCGTTTTTTACAACGAAGCTATCGGGTAAAGGTACTGGTTTGGGATTATCCATTAGCCGTCAGATTATTGTGGACAGTCATCAGGGAGATTTGCGCTGTTTCTCTCAGCCGAATGCGGGAACGCGTTTTATTGTTGATCTACCGATTGAACTGTGACTTGATCTGAAGCTCAGGTGATCTTGGGTGAAGCGGCACAAAAGTAAATAACGTCAGTTCGGGTTAAGGAGTTATCCGAATGCCTTGAAAACACGGGGACATTGGGATAGAGAGACACGGAGAGGGGGAGATACGGGACATCAACGGACACCCGCATTAGAATTGTTTGAATAAAAAACCGCCCCATCCCTCGCTCTCCCTTTCGCCGCGTCGTCATTCCAGACCATGCTTAAACCGAACTCAGGTTAAATAGGGGCAGTTTACGGACTACCCCTACGGATGATTCCCTCTGATCGGAGGGTTTTACTTTTCGCTGAGTTTGGTAAGAACTTGGTTGGAGCGCTCGACAAAGGATTTCATGCCATCTGCGTCAAAGCCTTTTTGGGCAATTAGGGCGAGGTCATAAACATGCTGACAGAGCATATTGACGGTGGCTTGGTTGGAAGAGGAACCGTCGGCTTGGATAATTGACCCTTGGCTAAGGTTGTAGATGTTTTCGATGAGGGGGTGAGCGGTGTTGATCATTAAGACGTGTTCGTCGGGGAACTGCATGGTGCTTTGTTGCATCATGGCGGTCATTTCTTGTAGGCGACGCATGGCTTCTGGTAGGAGAACCATGGCGGGTGGTGCTGCTTGATTGTCTGCTCCTTTTAGTGATTGGGTTTTGATGTTGACTTTCTCTTTGGCGATCGCCTGCTCAAAGACCTCTTTAATCACATCAGCACGGGTTTTGTTGGTGCTGGGGTCAACGATTTCACTGGCTTTATCGCTATCGACGAGGCTGTCATCAAGCTCGGAGTCAACGCGAGAGAATTTCACGTCACTAAATTCACGCTCCAAGAACGGAATGAAGTAGTTGGTATCGATAAATGAGTCCATAAATAGGACTTCTAAGCCTTGGTTTTTGTACAGCTCAATGTAGGTGGCCTGGGTGCTGGTATCGGTGCAATAGAAGACGCGGTTTTCGTGCTTTTCTTTGTTGCGCTCTAAATAGTCCTTTAGGGTAGTGAAAGGTTCTGTGGCAATGTTACCCTCTTTACTGACATCATCCCAAACATCGCTGTCACTGCTCTGGACTTCTACTTTTGGCTCTTCGGGCTTCGCGACATCGGCTTCAAAAGTGGTGCGGTAGATGAGGATATCTTCGACTTGTTTTTTGAATTTTTCGTCGCGGATAGAACCGTACTTTACGAAAGTGCCGATATCTTCCCAGCCTTTGACATAGGCTGCGTAGTCGTCACGGTACAAAGTCTTGAGGCGATCGCCGACTTTCTTTGCGATGTAATCAGAAATGCGACGAACAGTGCGGTGATTAGTGAGGGCACTCCGGGAAACATTGAGGGGAATGTCAGTACTATCCACCACGCCGCGTAAAGGCATCAAAAATTCAGGAATAACCTCCTCACAGTGATCACTGACGAAAACTTGGTTGCAGAAGAGTTTAATTTGACCTTTTGTGACATCCACGTCGGGACGTAGCTTCGGGAAATACAAAATACCATTCAACATGAAGGGATAATCAGTATTCAGATGCACCCAAAGTAAAGGCTCCTCTTGGAAAGGATAGAGATAACGGTAAAACTCTAAATAATCTTCGTCAGTGAGAT
Source organism: [Limnothrix rosea] IAM M-220 (assembly GCF_001904615.1). Classification (NCBI taxonomy): domain Bacteria; kingdom Bacillati; phylum Cyanobacteriota; class Cyanophyceae; order Chroococcales; family Geminocystaceae; genus Picosynechococcus; species [Limnothrix rosea] IAM M-220. The sequence goes on along the minus strand of NZ_MRBY01000008.1, from coordinate 8,620 downwards.
TTTGGGGAGACTCTTTCCAGATGGCGCGCTGCTTGTTGATCTGCTCACCATTGAACTTGATGGCAACGGGCATAAAGTCCGAATACGTCTTAACGAGCTGTTTAATGCGCTGGTCTTCGAGGTACTCCGTCTCATCATCCATGATGGTGAGGGTAATGGTTGTACCGATGGTGTCTTTCTCGCTGGCACTGAGTTCAAATTCGGGGGAACCGTCGCAAGACCAATGCACTGCCTCGGAGCCATCTTTACAAGAAAGGGTTTCGATTTCGACTTTGGTGGCCACCATAAAGGCTGAGTAAAAACCTAAACCGAAGTGACCGATGAGGGCATCCGCATCGCTGCCATATTTCTCGATAAATTCTTCAGCACTAGAAAAAGCCACTTGGTTAATGTACTTTTTCACTTCCTCTGCGGTCATACCGATGCCGTTATCGGTAATGGAGAGGGTCTTTGCCTCTTGATCAACCGCTAGGATGATTTCGCCGTCGGGCACTTCAACACTACTTTCGCCAGAGAGTTTTGCCATTTTCCGTTTACTAATGGCATCGACTGCGTTAGAAATTAGTTCCCGCAAAAAGATCTCATGGTCTGTGTAGAGAGATTTTTTGATAATCGGAAAGATATTTTCGGTATGGATTGAAATGTTGCCTTTTTCGAGGACAGCCATAGGTCTTACGTTACGTATGCGCTAAGTGTGTTAACCATTTTGCCGGAGTCTCACCCCAAAGGAGGTAGGCGATCGCCGTCATATTTCGATTCGGATTACCCTACCTCAACACGATTCGCTCCATCCCCCTGAATGGAGATAAAGGTGGCGTGAAAGATTATTTTCCATAAAATCATCATCAAATCTATGGGCGATCGCCGTTAAGGGTCGAAAACCGCTACTCTACACAGAGGCAGGGCGTAAAAATGGCGTAAAAATATCGGCAATGGAAGAGTCAGAAAATCAGCATCCCATTTCTGTAGATAAACATGAAAACAGTTTAGAAGGGCGGCGATCGCCTCTGCATCGTAAAACGCCCAGTGGTTGCACAAATGTGTGGTACATGAATTATTCACGGAGCCACACCGATGGTCAGCCCGTCGCCACGGAGTTGGCTTATCTGAGATTTTTTGCAGAGCAGGCACAGGCATTTGGTCTCAAACTAGAAATTTTGACCCACGGTCTAGGAGCCGTTGATGTCGAAACAGAATTATCAAAATCGCGATTTGCCGAGCTGGACTATCGGGTAAATGTTAGTGAATCACCTGTGTTGAAGTGGGCAGAAGACTGTGCAGAGTATCTCGACGACGGTCAGGTGCTGCTGCCGATGGCGTGCGATTTAGAAGAGTTAATTGTGGCAATGACTGAGGGGCGGCGATCGCGCTGGTCTGGACAAATCGGGGACGAAACTCTCGAACAGGTTTTAGGGGAAGATCATCTTTGGATTCCCCTAGGCATTAAAGTCCATGAAGCGGAGATGGTTCCCCAGCAACTGACGGCAGCAAAATTACGGGGGCAAACGGTGCAATTTATCTCTGCCTATATCGAGGGGGGCAACATGATTGTGGGGGAAGATGCCCAAGGTCAAACCCTGATTCTCATTGGCAAAGATGCGATTGATGCCACTACATATCTGAGGGAAATAACAGGCGATCGCCTCAAGGCATTATTAGTAGAAGAATTTCGTCTTAGCAGCCCAGAACAAATCGTTTATGTCGAGCAACCCGGTCAATTTCATCTAGATATGGGCATGCTGTTTTTGGGCAAAGGTATCGTCGTCGTTAATGACAGTGCAGAAGCCCTCAATAACGCTCAGGAAATGGCCACACTCGCACCCTGCTCTACCACTGAAACCATGGCAGCATTACTAGAACTTCAGGATCATCTTGAGGCGATCGCCGCTAAAGATTTACACCAGGCAGGATTGACTGTCAAACGAGAAAATTTAGTTAATGGCGTTTTTTATAATTTTTGCAATGGCGAATTTATTACAGGCAAAGATGGCAATGCCTATTACATCACCAATGGTGCAGCGCCAGAGCAAGAAATACGTTTCCGAAAACTCATGGTCGAAACATGGCAAGTCGTTACCGATGTGATTTTTTCACCACGGCAGCTTACCCATAAAAGTCTCCAAGAACGAGGCGGTCTCGGCTGTCGCATTAAAGGAGCGCGTTTCGTTTAGAGTGGCGGCGATCGCCTAAATCACGAGTGATTAATCACGAAATTAAAAAATATCTCCCCAAAAAAAAGAGCCCCGCAGGACCCTTAAATTTACTTACTTTACTTATTCAAACTTTGGATAGCCGTTAGACCCTAGGAATTTGGCAAACTGGGCGCAATCAATGCCGGCGTGTGCATCGATTCAAAAACATTATTTGCTGCCTGTAAACCCTGATTCTCAGTAGCTTTTTCCGCATAGACCGGAAGCGCAGAGCGCACCTTACTAGCAACCTCAACAACCTTTGTGTCGTAGGTGCGAGTCGCCAACTTCGGATAAAGACCAATGGCAATAATAGGCGCAATCAAGCAAACCGCAATAAAGACTTCGCGGGGTTTGGCATCAGCTTGAGCAGGAGTCGCCTTCAGCTCCTCAGGGCGATCGCCATAGAAGATTTCCCGTAGCATCGAGAGCAAATAAATGGGCGTTAAAATCACACCCACAGCCGTGAGGAAAACCGCAATAACCTTAAAACCAGAACTATAAGCATCACTTTCACTAAGACCAAGGAAAATCGTTAGCTCACTGACAAAACCACTCATACCCGGCAACGCCAGAGAAGCCATCGCCGCCGCCGTAAACATAGCAAACGTCTTCGGCATTAATTTTCCAATACCATTCATCTCATCCATCATCAACGTGTGAGTCCGCTCATAGGTAACACCAGAGAGGAAAAATAACGCCGCCGCAATGAAACCATGGGAAAGCATTTGCAACACCGCACCATTCATCCCCAAATCAGTAAAAGAGGCAATACCAATGAGCACAAAACCCATGTGAGAAATAGACGAAGAAGCCAGACGACGCTTGAGATTGGTTTGACCAAAAGCAGTCAATGCACCATAAACGATATTGACAATACCGAGAATGATTAGAAGCGGCGCAAACTTAATGTGGGCATCGGGCAACATCTCCATATTGAAACGGATGAGACCATAGCCACCCATCTTCAAGAGCACACCTGCCAAAATCATCGAAACAGGCGCAGAAGCCTCACTATGGGCATCAGGCAACCAAGTATGCAGTGGGAAAATCGGTAACTTTAAACCAAAACCGATTAGGAAGCCCACATAAGCGAGGGTCTCCACCAGAACTGGATAGTCCTTCATGCCCAACTCTTGCATGTCGAAGGTCACATTGTCGCCGTAGAAAGCCAGTGCTAACGCTGCGGCAAGGATAAATACAGAACCAAATGCTGTGTAGAGAATAAATTTGGTTGCGGCATAAAGACGTTTTTTACCACCCCAAATGGAAATCAGGAGGTAAACAGGTACAAGCTCCAATTCCCACATGATGAAGAATAGGAGAACATCCTGTACGGCAAAGACACCAATTTGTGCGCTTAAAAGGACAAGCATTAAAAAGGCGAATAGCTTGGGCTTCTTCGTGACGTTCCACGATGCCAAAATCGCCAAGGTGGTAATTAGAGTGGCTAAAACGATCAAAGGCATTGACAAACCGTCAACGCCTAAAGACCAATTCAAGCCCAGCTGGGGAATCCAAGCCAATTTTTCGGTGAGTTGAAAATCCGTATCCTGAAGGCTGTAGTTATTCCAGAAAGCGGTAATGAGCAGCATAAAGTCCGTGAGGGCAACACTAAGGGTATACCAACGGACTGTCTTGCCGTCTTTGTCGGGGATAAAGGGAATGGCAAAGGCTGCTATGAGGGGTAGGGCGATCGCCGCAGTCAGCCAAGGTATCTGTAAGCTATCCATGAAACCTAGTAATAAATACTCATCGTTGGGACTGCTCCGATTATATTAACTTTTGTTGCGAACTGCCAAGGGTTTAAGAAAAAAACTTTTTATCATCTCCTAACAATAGACCCATAGAGATCTGTCTAAAGGAGTAATTGTTTTCACTCAATACTGTTGCAGTTGCGATGATGTCTAGGATTGCCAACATTTTGATCATTACTCACCTACAAAAAAAGAGGCATTGCCCCTTTTAAAAGATCTATTCTGTTTTTTTGTCAAGACGTTATGGTGTGTCGTCAGACGTTGCCATTTTCGGAATTTGGAGAACTGGTCGATTTAAAGCGACAACTAAAGCTTCGTCCTGATTGGGCTCACGGGCTGTTTCGAGTAGGGTCGTGGGTGCTACCGGTGCGGTGCGGTTCACGAATTCTGTTTGGTTGGAACGAGGAAGATTACTGACAACGCCTGCAATAAATAACGCGGCGATCGCCCCCCCGCCCCACAAAGAGAGAACCTTGCTCTTTTGCCAGCGCAGACGACGAAAAACTTGATTAGATAAACGGCGGTGAGATTGACTTGACGGTGTAGGCATTGCCTGCAATCCCTGCCGAATCTGATGCAACTGTAGATACTGCCGTCTAAATACTGGATCAGTATCGAGGCGCTCTTGTACCTGATGGGATTCTTCGGGTGTTGCCTCTCCATCTACATAGGCACTGAGAAGCTCTAGATCAGAGAGTTGGTCTTCTGTAAGGGTATTGAGCTTTAAAGTGGAGTCAGTCTGTAAACGTTTGTTTGTCATCTCTAGGTCACCGCCCTGATCTGTATACAGGTGGATATAAATTTGGTGGCTGTTGACCGTTGTCGGCACTGAGTTTGGCTGCTTAGGCCTCGTTGAGATAGGGCTGTAGCATTTCTTGTAATTTTGCCCTCGCCCTTGCAATGCGGGATTTTACTGTACCGAGGGAAACACCCGTCATTTCAGCAATATCCTCATAGGGTAGCCCTTCAATCTCCCTTAGGACAATTGTAGTGCGAAAAGCTTCTGGCAGTTGGGCGATCGCCCCCTTCAGATGCTCATAAAATTCTTGGGTGGCCAAATCATCATCAGGACTTGGATCATCAGAAGGGACATCCCAGCTAATCTCACCATCTTGGGTGCGGAAAGTATTGTCCAGAGAGAGGGGTCGACGAACCCGCTTACGTTTGCGTAGCTCATCATAAAACAAATTCGTGGTAATCCGGCTGAGCCAACCCTTAAACTTCTTCGGGTCATTTAGGCGACTAATATTGCGGTAGACACGGATCCAGACTTCCTGAGATAAATCGGCACGATCTTGCCAATCAGGGGCAAGGTGATAAAGCAAGCGATCTACATGGGATTGATAGCGTCGTAGTAATTCCACAAACGCAGACTTTTCCGGTTGACCTTCTGCCTGACAACGGAGAATTAAATCATAATTAGAAAGTTTTTCCGGTGACACACGATTGTGGGGGACGACTCCCTCATAGGAAGAAACAGAAAGCGGGAGAGATTGACTCATGGCTTTGCAGGACTTATCTCGCTAAACAATGTCTTTCCTTATTTGACATCAAGGCGATCGCAAAAGTTCCACGGAGTAGACAGAAAGAAAACTGTCTGTGCCAAATGACCCACAGGCCATTACTCAGAAATGGGGGCCTTACCCTCAAAGCCCGGTGCATAATCTCCCAAGAGCTTACTAACCTGTGATAATACCGTACCTTCTTGCTTCGTTGGGGTAATAGCTTGTCTCTCAGGGAAGAACTCAGGGCGATCTAGGTAACGGGTTAAAGCAGAATCTACTTGCTCATTGATGAGAGTTTGTAGCTCTTCTTGAGCCTTTTGGCGTTGGTAAACTGCACCTTCTTCCGTGGTTGCATACAGAGGCGGCAGACGATTGAGAGCATAAGCCGCAATATCGCCAACATCTAGGGACTTTTCACTCGTTGCTTCAATTTCTGCGACGCGCGCAATGGATCGGCTAATGACTAATTCTTCCATGACGTTAATAAATTGCTTGCGGGGAACCGCCACAACCTCTCCCGTCAACAGCGCGCCCATTAGTCGATCTAAAGCCATATACTCTTCGATGGAAAGCTCTGACGCCATGTCACAGATGCGACCGACTTCAGCTTCCATGCTGGGGGTCAGATACCCATCCTTCAGGGCTTGTTCAACGATTTGATCGATACTCATAGGTTTGCTGGTGAATCTCTGATAAAAATACCAATTTCTTACTTTATCTTTGCGTAAAAAATTTAGAAAGGCGCACTGAAAAGCAAAAACTTCATCAAATTCTGATGTGTTCTAACTTACAGAAATAATAGTGCTCCTACTGAAATTTGCCTATATCTGTTGACTGAAAATTGGCGAAAACATACAGTAACTTCATATTCGGCTTTGGGCAAAGCTTTAATACTGGAATGCAGTTGCAAAGGATAGTCAGATAAAGCACTGCTGCTGATCTGTATTGCCGCAGTGCCCTCCGCGGGAAAAATTTGGTTAAGGGACTTTTAGTCTATTCCCTGGGATCGCCAAGGAACGGGATCGATCGCCACACCATTGACGTACAAACCCCAATGCAAATGGGGGCCAGTGGAAGCACCAGTGGAGCCGACTGTACCAACCTGTTGCCCGGCTTGGACGAGATCTCCTTCTTTGAGGCCGCTGGGAATACTGTTGAGATGCATCAAAATACTAATCAAACCTTGGCCATGGTCGATACCCACTGTATTGCCGTGAACACGAAAGCCATCTTTTTCGTAGCCAATGAGAGCGATTTTGCCAGCAGCGGGGGAAACAACGGGTGAACCGTAACCAGCAGCATAGTCAATGCCACGGTGGTAATAGTCATGGGCGAAAACGCCGTTATAGTAGCGACGTACTCCAAAAACTGTAGAAATACGACCACTATTTGGGCGCACCAGTTTGCCACTCCAATATTTAATGGGAGTGACTAATGTTTTAAATTCTGCGACACGGTCTAATTCGTATTGGGTTGCGCCTTGGGAGGCTACACCTCGAATCGTGATGCGTTGGGTGGGAAAGGTGCGATTTTGTACCCAGACGGCGAGGTTGCGGGTTTCGTTGCCATCGCTAATTTGTAGGAGGGTTCTGCCGTGCTGATCGAGGGGCGATGTGGGAATTAAAGCGCGGTAGCGATCGCCGGCTGCATCAATGGGAAAAGCGGGATAACTGACTGGTTGTGTTGTGCCACTTTTTGTGAAATTGACCGTTAACCGCTGAGCTGTTTCCGGTGATAAATTACCCGGCGGATCGATTTCCACCACCATACTCTCCCCTAGTTTGGGGCTACTGGGACGAAGCTCAACTTTTAGCTGAGACTCTGACTGGGCAAGGCTTGCCGTTGATATTGTGAGGGTCGTAACGGCACTGAGAAATAGACCACGGAGCATCGTCATAATATAGGAAAGAGAATAGGGTTGGAAAAATTTTAGATTGTGGAGGCAAATCCCTAAGAGCGTAGTGTCTAGCCTTGGGGTTTGACGTAGGCGATCGCCTCACGGGAGACAATAACTTGTTTTTCCTCCGCATCGGCCAAACAAATACAGTAGGGATCTTGCCACAATAATTTGCCAACTAAAACATCATTCGTCAGGAGTTTAATTTCCGTTGGGGTCTTGTCTTTAATGTAAGTTTGAATTTTGCGGACGCTCGGATAGCCCGTATTAAAGTCTGTCATAATGGCATTCTAGTTTTACTGATTTAGCTTAACCGACAAGTATGGCGCTGGAATTTACAAAATATCAAGGTCTCGGTAACGATTTTATTTTGCTTGATAATCGTCAGCAAACTGAGCCCCTCGTCACCCCTGAACAAGCAGCAAAACTCTGCGATCGCCACTTTGGTATTGGCGCAGACGGTGTAATCTTTGCGCTACCGGGCACTGACGGTGCCGACTACACCATGCGTATCTACAATTCTGACGGCTCCGAACCAGAAATGTGCGGCAATGGTATTCGTTGCATGGCACGGTTTATCGATCAGCTCGAAGGTGGTAACCCTGTCGGTAAAACCTACGATATTCACACCCTTGCGGGCACTATCCGCCCTCGCCTCGAAGCAGAACAACAGGTGCGCGTCGATATGGGCGAGCCAATTTTAACGGCTGCTGAAATTCCCACGACACTGGCTGACGACGAAGGAAAATCCGTGAAGCAATCCCTCGAAGTTGTTGGGAAAACTTGGACAGTGACCTGTGTGAGCATGGGTAATCCCCACTGCATTACCTTTGTGGAGGATGTGGCCGCCATTCCCCTCGAAAAAATTGGTGCTGATTTTGAAACCCACCCTGCATTTCCCCAGAAAATCAATACAGAATTTATTGAAGTGGTGCGCCCGGATTACATCAAAATGCGCGTCTGGGAGCGCGGTGCTGGGATTACCCTTGCCTGTGGAACTGGAGCCTGTGCTTCGGTGGTGGCGGGTGTACTCACTGGCAACTGCGATCGCCTCTGTACTGTGGAGCTTCCCGGTGGCTGTCTACAGATTGAATGGTCAGCTGAAGATAACCATGTGTATATGACAGGCCCTGCGGAGGTTTCCTTTCAAGGCTCGACAATCCTATAAAAATTTAACGATTTGAGCCAACAGCAAGCAAGATTACCAGATCTATTTGAACGTCAGTTATGGATAAGAATGTAGCCAAAATTCTTTAGAGAAAAAGAGACACG